>CAYRCA010000060.1:0-13774 GCA_964422565.1 uncultured Acidobacteriota bacterium
CCGCCGTTAAAGCGGAGTCGGACATCTGCTGCACCTCCGCCAACGCCGTTGAGGTGGTCGAGTCCCTGGGCACGGATCGGGTCATCTTCCTGCCCGACGAATATCTCGCTCGGCACGTGGCCACCCAGACCCCGGTCGAGGTGATTCTCTGGAAGGGGCATTGTGAGGTGCACGAACGGTTCACCGCGGAGGAGATGAGGGCTTTCCGCGCTCAGTATCCCGGAATCACCATCCTCGCCCACCCCGAGTGCCCGCCCGACGTGCTGACGGAGGCCGACTATGTGGGTTCGACCTCGGGAATGATCCGGTATGTGGGCGAAAACCGTCCCGGCCGGGTGGTGATGGTGACCGAGTGTTCCATGAGCGACAATGTGGCGGTCGAGTATCCCGACCTGGATTTCGTGCGCCCCTGCAACCTCTGTCCCCACATGAAGAAGATCACTTTGTCGGGAATCCTGCACTCACTGCGGACGGATCAGTATGAGATTCGGATCGAGCCGGATGTGGCCCACCGTGCGCGCGCGGCCGTCGAACGGATGATGCGGGTGGGGCGGGGCCGGAGGCAATGAGGAAAACGAGGGTTGATCGTACCGTCCGCTCGGACGTGGTGGTGGTGGGCGGTGGCGCGGCCGGACTCATGGTCGCCTTGGGCGCCAAGCCGTTGTCCGTCACCGTCGTCACCAAGTCCCGCCTCGGCAAAGGGAGCTCCAGTTGGCTGGCGCAGGGAGGGGTCGCCGCCGCCTGGGACGAGGACGATTCGCCCGAGCTGCACGCCGGCGACACGCTTGCGGTGGGCGCCGGCCTGTCCGATTCCCGGGCGGTCGATCTGGTGACCCGGGAAGGCCCGGCCTTGATCGCCCGACTGCTGGACTTGGGAACGGCTTTCGATCGGGACGGGCAGGGACGGCTCGATCTGGGACGGGAAGCGGCCCACAGTCGCCGCCGTATCGTCCACGCCAATGGAGACGCCACCGGCTCGGCGATCATCGACGCGCTGACCAGGTCGATCCTGGATACTCCCGGCATCGCGATCGCCGAGGAGTGCTTCGCCGTCGACCTTTTGCTCCGGGATGGACGAGTCATCGGGGTCTTGGGGCGGGACCGGGGTGGCGTGGACATCGCTTTTCTGGCGCCGGCCACGGTGCTGGCCACGGGCGGAATCGGATCCCTCTTCCTCTGGACCACCAATCCGCCGGAGGCGACCGGAGACGGACTCGCCATGGCGGCGCGGGCGGGCGCCCGACTGGTCGACCTGGAGTTCATGCAGTTCCATCCGACGGCTCTAGCCTGCGGGGAGAGCCCGCTCCCGCTCCTCACAGAGGCCCTGCGTGGCGAGGGTGCCGTTCTTCTGGACGCCGCCGGGGAGCGGTTCATGGCCCGCGAGCACCCCTTGGCTGAGCTTGCGCCCCGGGACGTCGTGGCCCGGGCGATCTGGAGTCGCCTTCAGGAAGGCGGCCAAGTGTTCCTCGACGCCCGCGACGCCGTGGGGGAGCGCTTCCCGCAACGCTTTCCCACCGTCTTCCATCTCTGTCGCGGACGGGGATTGGATCCCCGCGGTCAGCCGATACCCGTTTGTCCGGCCGCCCATTACCACATCGGAGGCGTGGCGACCGATCTCCAGGGCCGGGCTTCGCTGCCCGGGCTGTGGGCCTGCGGAGAGACGGCCGCGACCGGAGTGCACGGCGCGAACCGTCTGGCCAGCAACTCCCTTTTGGAGGCCCTGGTTTTCGGAAACCGTGTGGCGGAGGGTATCAAGTCGGATTGGCGTCCCCGGAAGGCCGCCAGGACGTATCTCAAGGGACTCGCGCCTGTGGGGTCGGACGTCTCCCCCGAATCGGTGGAAACCGAGATCCGGCGGGTCATGTGGGAGAAGGTGGGCCTGGTCCGGGACGAGGAGAACCTCGCTCTCGCCGTGGAGCAACTGAGGCGGCTGGAGGCGGTGTGTGGAGCGGGCCGTCTGCGGAACATGGCCGCAGTCGGGCGATTGGTGGCGTGGGCGGCCCTTCAGCGTCGTGAAAGCCGCGGCGTGCACTGTCGCCTGGACTTTCCGCATCCGACCCCCGACTGGGAGCGACATCTGTACCTCATCGACCCGCTTCCCCGACAACAGCGGGCCCGGGCGGTCGCCGCGCAGTGAGCGCCTCGATACCGACGCCCGGTCGAGTCGGGCCGGACGATCAGAGACTTCGTCGGGCATGGGGATTGCGGAGAGGCAGTCGGCCTTCTGGGAATCATGGACTTGGCACGGATACACTTTGAGGAATTGGTTAAGGCTGCGCTCCGTGAGGATCTGGGGCGGGCGGGAGACCTGACAACCGACTCCATCGTGCCCGCCGATCGGCGCGCCGCGGCTCGTCTCGTGACCCGTATGTCGGGCTGTGTGGCTGGGCTTGGGGCGGCGTCCCTGGCCTTCGAGTTCCTCGACCCGGACGTCGAGGTGGAATGCCGGGTCGGAGACGGCGACTCGGTGGCGGCCGGAGATGTGCTCGCCAAGGTCACCGGGAGAGCCCGCGCCCTCTTGTCGGCGGAACGGACGGCACTGAACTTTCTCGGTCGGTTGTCGGGCATCGCCGGCGCGACTCGAGCCATGGTCGAGAAGGTGGCCGAGTACCGGACGAAGGTTGCCTGCACGCGGAAGACGACGCCCGGTCTTCGGGCTCTGGAAAAATACGCCGTCCGGGTCGGCGGCGGATCCAATCACCGCTTCGGACTGGATGACGCCGTGCTGATCAAGGACAATCACCTGGCTCTGGCGGGCAGTATTACCGCTGCGGTCGAGAAGGTCAGGCGCAACGTCGGGCACCTGGTCCGGGTGGAGGTGGAGGTCGATACGCTCGATCAACTCGCCGAGGCGCTGCGTCAACCGATCGACGCGGTCCTGTTGGACAACATGTCCCCCCGGGAGGTAAGGGAGGCCGTCGGGATGGTGGATGGGAAAATGATGACGGAGGTTTCCGGCGCGATCTGATCTCCCTCGGCTGGCTTACCCATAGCGCCCCGGCTCTGGACGTCTCCCTCGATCTCGAACCCGATTCCTGGGCATGACCGTTCCGCCTCTCGCGGTCGGGGCGGGATCGTTCAACAACCGACAGCAGAGCGCAGCCCCACCGGAGGTTCGGGTGACTTCTCCTCGGGACCGCCACCCGCCCCGTTGCCTGAGCATTCCGGTACTCCGGTCCATTTCGCCCCGAGGCGACTCCGTCCTCGATCGCCTCGCGACGACTTTGACGAGAGCCGCCCGACTAAACTTTTTTCTCCCCTCAAACGTCTAAGGGAACAAGCGGTCCCCAACGGGACGTAAATGTTAGCAGTAAAGCAGGAGTAGATTGATGGCGCAGGCGTTGATTGATTGGACTGTTCGGAATCGCGACGTGCTCTTCGAGCAGATCGTGCGGGCGTTGGACCAGATGCCTGCGGATCTTCGGGAGGTCTTCGTTCTGAAACATTACGAGGGAAAGTCGCCCTGGGAGATCGCCGAGAGGATGCACGTCGGTACGGTTGAGATCAACGACCGAATCTCGCGGGCCAACGATGTGTTCCTCCGGACCTTGGGCGGTACCGACGGCTCCTGACCTTTCACCTTCCGCAGCCGGTTGGAGAGAGAGTGGCGCGAGGGTCAAACTCGATGAAGACCTCGGTTCTCACCCCACCCGGATCCGCCCGAACTTTCTCCTCCCCACGCGAAGGACAAAGTCGTTCAGTCGGCCGGGATCCACAGCGAAGGCAGGATCCACAACCTTCTCCCCGTCGATCGTGACGCCTCCCTGGCGAAGAAGCCGCCGAGCCTCCGACTTGGAGGGCGTGAAATTAACCCGGGCGATGATATCGGCGAGGGGGATTTCCCCTTGGGCCTCGAACCGAAACTCCGGCATTTCTTCCGGCTCCTCCCGTTGCCGGAACACCCGATCAAACCGCTCCTCGGCGGCGCTCGCCGCCTCCCGCGAATGAAAGTCCTCCACAATGCGTAGGGCGAGTTGGGACTTGGCGCTCATCGGATGCCGCGCGCCGGTGGAGACCTCCCGCCGCAACTGGTCGATCTGGACGGGTGAATGATCTGTCAGCAGCTCATAGTATCTCCACATCAGCTCATCACTGATGGACATCAGTTTGCCATACATCTCGTCGGGGGACTCGGCTATGCCGACGTAGTTGTTCAAAGACTTGCTCATCTTCTCGACGCCGTCGAGGCCCTCCAGAATGGGGGTCATCAGCAGCACCTGGGGCTCCAGGCCGTACTCCCGCTGGATATCCCGGCCGACCAGAAGGTTGAACTTCTGGTCGGTTCCGCCGAGTTCGAAATCGGCCTTGAGGAAGACGCTGTCGTAGGCTTGGGCGAGGGGATAGATCAGTTCGTGGATCGAGATAGGGAGCTTCTCGGCCATTCGTTTGGCGAAATCGTCCCGCTCCAGCATACGTGCCACCGTGTAGCCGGCGCAGAGTCGCACGAACTCCTCGGCCGCCAGTTTTCCGAGCCAGCGGCTGTTGAAGTCGACGATCGTCTTCTCGGGATCCAGGATCTTGAAAACCTGGCTCTTGTAGGTTTCGGCGTTGTCGAGGACCTGTTCCCGGCTCATGGGTGGTCGCGTTCTGTTCCGGCCGGTCGGGTCGCCGATCAAGCCGGTGAAGTCACCGATGAGAAAGACGACGCGGTGACCCAACTCCTGAAAGTGTTTCATTTTCCGGATCAGCACCGTATGCCCCAGATGCAGGTCGGGCGCCGTGGGATCGAAGCCGACCTTGACGGTCAGGGGCGCTCCGGTCCGGCGCGAGTGTTCGAGCTTCCGCCGCAGCTCGTCCGGGGTGATGATTTCCGCGGCACCCTTGGCCAGATAGGCCAGTTGCTCCTCCAACGGCATGTCGATGTCGCTCATAGGCGGGACATTATATAGAGTTGGCGCCGACCGCGACCAATCGGACGCGTCCCCTCCGGGCCGGGGTCGTTAACGCCCGGAGCGCCTCCACTCTGCGACCTCGGCGGTCATCGGGATCGAGAGGATTCTTATCGCCAGGACGTCAAGGGCGTCGATCACGGGAATGGGCCGAGTCTCCGGTCACCGTCGCGTAAAGAGTAAAGAGTAAGGAGTTGAGTGGTGGGCCTAGGTGGACTTGAACCACCGACCTCACGCTTATCAGGCGTGCGCTCTAGCCACCTGAGCTATAGGCCCGGCACGAAGGGTTGGATTATAGCGGAGTAGGGGGAGGCATTACAAGTCGGCCGCAACCCCGGATCAGCCTGAAAATCAAGCGATAGAAGGACCTTCCGCGCCTCCCGGGGCTCGGACGGATTGTCGGTCGAGGTCTCTCCGGCCGGCAGCCCGACGGGCCGCCCTCCAACCCTGCGGTACGCTGGTGCGGCGTTCCGACGGTGCCGCATGCTCCGCTCCCTGAATCATCCCTCCAGCGTCGGCTTGACACCACGGATAGGCTCCGATAAAGGTAGTGCTCGTTAGCCCGCCGGAGACTCGGTGGGCGCGGTCGTTGCGGGGGCTGGTTTCATCGGTCCCGTCCGTGTGGAGGTGTTGGCTCGGAGTGCCATTTTCCCGCAGCCGGAGGGATTGACCGTCATGAGTGAGCTCTACGCCAGTGTCGATCTGGGTGGAACGAACATCAAGTGCGCGTTCGCGGACGCCGAGGGGGCCGTTGCGGTTTCCGACTCGGTTCCCACGGCTTCCCATGAAGGCCCCGACGGAGTGCTTTTCCGTATCGCGAGTCTGGTGGAACGCCTGAGCGAGAAGGCGGGGACCCGCCCCCGCGCCCTCGGAATGGGAGTGCCCGGGCTGGTCGATCTGAAACGGGGCGTCACCCGCTTTCTGCCGAATCTCGCCACCCAGTGGAGGGATGTTCCGGTCCGGGACATCCTGTCTCCCCGGGTGGGCTGCCCCGTCTACCTCTTGAACGACGTGAGGACCGCGACCCTGGGGGAGTTGGTCTTTGGACACGGGCGCACGGTGTCAAGTTTCGTCTTTTTCGCCATTGGGACGGGTATCGGCGGGGGCATCGTCATCGACGGCAAGCTGCGGCTGGGTCCATTGGGCGCGGCCGGCGAGTTGGGACACCAGACGGTGATCCCGGACGGTCCGGCTTGTGGGTGCGGCAGCCGAGGCTGTCTGGAAACCCTCATCAGCGGACCCGCCCTCTCGGGGGCGGGGGTCCGACTGATTCGGAGCGGCTTGGCGCCGAAGCTGCGCGAGATTGTGGGCGGCGACCTCAACAGGGTGACCCCCGAGACCATGGCGGAGGCGGCCGATCGGGACGACGCGAAAGTTCAGGCCGAGATCTTCCGGGCGGCGGAGTATCTGGCCATCGGGATCGGCAACATGATCACCGCCCTGCATCCGGACATGGTGGTTTTGGGGGGCGGTGTGGCTCAAATGGGGGACCTCCTTCTGGACCGCGTCCGGGAGTCACTTCGAGAGCGGGTCCGTATGATCCCGGTCGACGACGTTGCGATCGAGCTCTCGATGCTGGGGGATCAAGCCGGCACCCTGGGGGGAATAGCGTTGGCGATGAGGGGTGGCCTCATCGAGGGCTGAGCCGCCCCGATACGAGACGCATCCCAATCGGTTCTGGGGCTGGGTGAGGCGGATGCGGGGATTTCGAATTCGGAATGCGAAAGGGGAGGCGGGGGCGCCTCCCAACCGCGGGTTGCCAGAGAGGAGTCGGCGACTTGGCGGCCGCCTGCCCGCTGGATTCTGGCTGGACGGGAGGAGACGCGGGAAATGGACTTGACCTATCGGGACGTTGCGAAGATGATCGACCACTCCCTCTTGAACCCGGTGTTGACCGGCGAACAGCTCGAGAGCGGATGCCGTCTGGGGCTGGAGTACGACGTGGCCACTGTCTGCATCATGCCCTATTACCTGCCGAGGTGTGTGGAGATACTTCGGGGCAGTCGGGTCCGTCCGAGCGCCACAGTGGGATTTCCTCATGGCGGACACGCCACCGCGGTCAAATTGGCGGAGGCGGAGCGGGCGCTCGACGACGGCGGCCAGGAACTGGACGTGGTTGTCAATATCAGCCGGGTTCTGAGCGGCGACTGGGACTACGTCCAAGCGGAAATCAAGGAACTGGTCGACCTGACCCACGACCGGGGACAACGGATCAAGGTCATCTTCGAGAACTGTTATTTGAAGGACGAGCAGAAGATTCGTCTGTGCGAAATTTGCGGTGAAGTCCGGGCCGACTGGGTGAAGACATCGACCGGCTATGGATCGGGCGGCGCCACAATGGAGGACCTGCGGCTCATGCGCAGGCACTCGCCGAGCTTCGTACAGGTGAAGGCCGCCGGTGGGGTTCGGGACCTCGACAAGCTGATCGAGGTTCGAGCGCTGGGTGTCACCCGCGTCGGGGCGTCGGCGACGCGGGCGATTCTGGACGAATTCCGTCGCAGGGATCAAGAACGAGCGGCGGGAGGATCAGGAGGCGAAGGAGGCTAGTAGTGCGCGCGAGTGGGAAGGTGGAGTTGCGGCACCTTTCCTCCCAATCCTCCAGCCCCGCCTTGTCCTCCTGATCCTCCTCACCGTCTTGATTTTCCTGTTGTCACTCCTGAGAGAGCACCCAATCGATCAGGATCTTGAGCTCTTCGTCGGTGCCGGCGAAGCCTCTGGGAGCTTGGTGAGCCTTGCCGTCCAACTCCACCTCTTTCTTGAGATACTGGGCCAGCCAGTCGGGTTCCAGGTCCAAACCCTTGATGTCGCCCCCCTTCAGCCGCTCGGAGCGAGTGGTGGCCTCGATGCCCACGTTGGAAACGTCGTGGCACAAATCGCATCTCTGGTCCAGGAAAATCCTCTGGCCCTCCGGCAGGTCGCCGGGACTACTTGCCTCCCAATGAACCATCGAAGCGGTCCCCGCCGACAAGGGCCACGTGACCGCCCCAACCAAAGCAACCGACAGAATCGTGCCGAGCATGACCATTAACTTCTTCATCTTCATCGTGTCTCGTCTCCTCTTTAAGTAAGCCACCTCAATCCGTTTCAACGTGGTGTCCTGAAGACTACGATGGCGAACCGAGGGCAATGTTACAAGAACTGACTACTTTTCCTCAAGCTCGCCTCCTCTCTATGTTGCAAGTTTCGTCATATCGGCGTAGCTTTCTTCATCACCCTCTTCATCACCCTGCCGCCGCGGGCGGTGTTCCCAGCGACCGGCGCCTTTTGGGTCCGGGACCCCGGCCTCCGAAAGCATAATTGCGGGGCTGGCGCTAGGTGCCCCCGGGAGACTGCTGGCCTTCCAGCAACTCGGCGGCCAACCGGCGGAGGTCAATCCCCGAAAAATTCCCCGAGGACATGAGCAGGAGGCTCGTGGCGGTCCAGTCCAGGCTACGCAGAAGCGCTTCCAGGGTGTCTCTGTCGTTCAAGACCTCCAGATCGTCCCGTCCGAAGGCGGAGCGGACACGTTCGGTGCCGAGGGGCGGAAGGCTCTTGCTCTCGAGTGTGTGGGGGTCGAAGTAGACCAGCGCCCGATCGGCCGGCGCCAGCGCTCCGTGGTACTCCCGAAGAAACGAGGCGTTGAGGCTGCTGAACGTGTGCAGCTCGAGACAGGCGACCAGTCGGCGATCGGGGAAGGCCTCTCTGAGGGCCAGTGTCGTGGCCCTGACTTTGGAGGGAGAGTGGGCGAAGTCCAGGTAAACCCTGCTGGAGGCGGCCGCCTCCAGCAGGGTGAGTCGGCGCGCGGCGCCTCGATACTCCGACACCGCCCCGTAGAAGTGGCGGTCGGCGATTTCCATCCGACGGCAAACGGCCCTTGCCGCGGCGATGTTCTCCATGTTGTGCCTCCCCAGCAGGTGAACCGGCGTCCGGCCGGCGTCGGTGAGCAACTCAAAGCGTCCCTCCGAGACTCGGTAGGGGTGGGTGGTGTAGCCGACCGCCTCCACGTCTTTGCGGAGTTCCCCGGCCAGCGACTTCACGCGCGGGTCCTCCCGATTGAAAATCAGGAGGCCGCCGGGCTCGATCGACTCGCGGAACTGTCGGAACTGGTCGACATAGTCGGGAAAGGTGGGGAAGACGTTGATGTGGTCCCAGGCGATCCCGCTGATGAGGGCGATGTGGGGGCGGTAGAGAAGGAACTTGGGCCGGCGGTCCAGGGGAGAGGAAGGATACTCGTCCCCTTCGAACACGGCCAATTCAGCGTCCTCCGTCAGGCCGACCATCGTTTCGAAGCCGTCCAACTCCGCCCCCACCAGATAGTCGAACCGGCGTCCCGCCGATCGCAGTACGTGCAGGATAAGGGCGGTGATCGTGGTCTTGCCGTGGCTTCCACCGATGACGATCCGCTGTTTGTCGCGGGTCTGCTCGTAGACGTACTCGGGGAAGGAGTAAATCCGCAGCCCCAGTTCCTGTGCTCTCCTCAACTCGGGATTGTCGGCGCGGGCATGCATTCCCACGATGATCGCGTCCAAGCCGTTATGAACCCGCGACGGGTCCCATCCCGGAGCGGCCGGCAACAAGCCCGCCGAGTCCAGGCGGCCGCGGGCCGGATCGAAGATCTCGTCGTCCGATCCGGTTACGGTTAGGCCCTTCCGATGGAGAGCCAGGGCCAGGTTGTGCATGACCGCGCCACCGACGGCGACAAAATGAGTCCGCATCGGCACTCTAGCTTATCGGAAGTGGGGTGGGCGGGGAATGGGCATCCGTCCGAGGCCTGCGATCGGACGCTGGAAGTCGCCGAACCGCCGGTCGCCGCTCCGTGCGGAGAGGCGTCGAGGCGTCGTCGCCGTCTTCCCCTTGCACCGCCGACCCAATTGGTTTAGACTGACCTAAAAATTTGTTTCCCTCTTTGGAAAAGACATGTCTCCCATGATGTCGCTCACGCTTATTGTCGTCCTGATCGTGGTTGTGGCGGCTTGGTTTTCTCGAACGAGGTTCCGGGGCATGGCTCGGAAGTGGGCGCGCTCCGAGGATCCCAGAACGGAACGGGTCCTCTACGAGGATGCCCTGAAGTACTTGCACAAGTGTGAAGCGGTGCCGGAGACGGTCTCGGTGCAAAGTCTCGCCGGGCAGCTTGAGGTCCCGGTCGATCGGGTGACGAAGCTTCTCCGCACTCTTCAGGGCAGGAAGCTCGTCCGATTCGAGGGGGACCGTTTTCTGTTGAGCGGAGCGGGCCGCGACTACGCCTTGCGAGTCATTCGGGCGCATCGTCTTTGGGAGCGGTATCTGGCCGACCGGACCGGGGTCGCGGAGACGGAATGGCATGGACGAGCCGAGATCCTGGAGCACGACTTGTCTCCGGACGCGGTCGACGCGCTGGCCGCCCAGTTGGGCAATCCCACCCACGATCCACACGGAGACCCGGTTCCGACCGCCAAGGGGGGGCTGGTCCAGATCGAGGGGGAATCCCTTCTGGGGATGCAGCCGGGCGAACACGCCCGCATCGTTCACGTCGAGGACGAGCCTGCAAGCCTCTACGCCGAACTTGTCGAACAGGGGGTCCACCCGGGCATGGAGTTCCGGCTGATCGAAAGGAATCCGGAACTCACCACGATCCTCAGCGAAGGCACGGAGAAGCGCTTCAGTTCCCTGGCGGCAGCGAACCTCACCGTACGCCCCGCTTCGAGCCGACATGAGGATGTCTTCCATCGGGCCCGCCGCCTCTCCGAACTGAAGCCCGATGAGCGCGGCCGCGTGCTCGCGATTTCGAAGGCCGCTCGGGGGATGGAGCGAAGACGCTTCATGGATCTGGGGATCCTTCCCGGAACCGTGATTCGAGTCGAGTACGTGGGTCCCGGCGGAGATCCGGTCGCCTACCGTATTCGGGGGACCCTTATCGCGTTGCGCGGGGAGCAGGCCCGACACATCTTCGTTCAACCCGCCGAGGAGCGTGCGGCATGAGTCAGGCAACCGTCCCACGCGGCTCCTCCTCCTGCGAGGCCTGCCCGGTTCATCGGGCCGACACGATTTCGAAACTGGGCATCCACATTGGGAACGCCGACTTTGTTGTGGCCCTGGCCGGAAACCCCAATACCGGCAAGAGCACTATCTTCAACGCCCTGACCGGCTTGCGTCAGCACACCGGCAACTGGCCGGGCAAGACGGTGAGCCGAGCCGAGGGTGGATTCGCGCACGCGGGCCACACTTTTCGGCTGGTCGACCTGCCGGGTACTTACTCTCTCCTGTCGACCAGCACCGACGAGGAGGTCGCCCGGAACTTCATCCTCTTCGGCCGCCCCGATGTGACCGTCATCGTGGTGGATGCGACGCGCCTGGAGCGGAACCTGAACCTGGTGCTGCAGATTCTTGAGATCACGGATCGCGCCGTCGTCTGCCTCAATCTGATGGACGAGGCGCGCCGCAACCATCTGGAGGTGGACGCGCGGCAACTGGCCCGCCTGCTCGGGGTGCCGGTTGTTCCAACGTCGGCGCGCTATCGGCGGGGCTTGGATCAACTTCTGGCGAGCATCGAAGAGGTGGCCTCCGGAAGAACCGTCTGTCGCCCGCGGAGAATCCGGGAAAGCCGGTCGGTGCTCCGCAAGGCGTTGTCCCTTCTGGTCGAGCGGGTGCGGAGCGCTTTTCCGGATCTCCCCAATCCTCGATGGGTGGCTCTGCGTCTTCTGGACGGCGACCAGCGGATTGCAGAGGCGGCTCGCAACGGCGAACTTGCGGCCTTGGCGACGGCGCAGGCGGAACCGGCGGCGGGCGGGTTGCCCGAGGCCGCCGCGGTTCACGATCTGCTGCGCGAGGCGGACCGGATCCGCTTCGAGATGGGACCCGATTTCCAGGAGCAGTTGATGGAATCCATCTTCGCCTCCGCCGCGGCGATCACGGATCGCGCCGTCCGCTCCGAGGGGGACGAACCCCACTACGACTGGTGGAGGACCGTAGACCGCCTGGTCACCAGCCGGACCTGGGGGTTTCCCATCATGCTGCTTCTCCTGACGGTGGTCTTCTGGCTCACAATATCAGGCTCCAATGTGCCCTCCACGCTGCTCTCCGATCTTCTCGTCGGCAACATTCATCCCCTGCTGAAGGGCCTTTCGGCGGGTTTGGGCCTGCCCTGGTTCCTCGATGGCCTGCTCATCGACGGGATCTATCTGGCCACCGCCTGGGTGGTCAGCGTCATGCTCCCCCCCATGGCCATCTTCTTTCCGCTTTTCACCCTCCTGGAGGATCTGGGCTACCTACCCCGCGTGGCTTTCAATCTGGATCATCTCTTCAATCGGGTTGGAGCGCACGGCAAGCAGGCCCTGACGATGACGATGGGTTTCGGCTGCAACGCGGCGGGAGTCATCTCCACTCGCATCATCGAAAGTCCCCGAGAGCGGCTGATCGCGATCATCACCAACAACTTCGCCCTCTGCAACGGACGCTGGCCGACGCAGATCCTGATTGCGACGCTGTTCATCGGCGCCTTGGTCCCCCCCTACCTGGCGGGGTTGGTCTCCGCCTTGAGCGTGGTGTCGATCGCTCTTCTCGGAGTGGCCCTTACCTTCGCCGTCTCCCTGTTTCTCTCACGGACCTGGCTGAGGGGTGAGGCGTCCAATTTCACTCTGGAGTTGCCGCCCTACCGCCCGCCCAGGATTCTGCAGACGATTTACACGTCGATCATCGACCGGACTATCTTCGTCCTGGGACGGGCCGTCATGTTCGCCGTCCCCGCGGGCGCTGCGATTTGGTTGTTGGCAAACCTGGAGTATGGCGGCCGCCCGCTGGCCGAGCATCTGGTCGCCTCCCTCGATCCGGTCGGTCTCCTGCTGGGCTTGAACGGGGTCATCCTCCTGGCTTACATCGTCGCCATTCCCGCCAATGAAGTCGTGATTCCCACCATCCTGATGCTGACGGTCCTCGGGACGGGCATGGAGGCGGGCGCCGGCGCCGGAGTCCTCTTCGAGGCGGAGACCAGCGCCGACTTCGCCAGGATATTCTCGGCCGGCGGATGGACGCTGCTCACCGCCGTCAACCTCATGCTTTTCAGCTTGATCCACAACCCCTGCGGCACGACCATCTTCACTATCTTCAGAGAGACGGGAAGCGGAAGGTGGACGGCTGTTGCCGCCCTCCTCCCCTTGGCTCTGGGCTTCGCGGTGATTTTCGTTGTCGCGCAACTCTGGAGGCTGCTCGGCGCGGGATGAACGAATCCGCGGACGGCCTCGAAGACCTTCCATCTCCGCGCATCCGCCCGAAACCCGAAACCCTACCCGGCCAGCTCCCGGAACGTCGCGTAGAGGGCGAGTACGTTCTCCACCGGGATGCCCGGCTGCACGTTGTGGATCGTATTGAACACGAACCCGCCGCCGGCTCCAAAAACCCTCATCCGCTCCGCCACCTCCCGCCGCACGTCCCCGGGAGTGCCGAAGGGCAGGGTCCGCTGAGTGTCCACGCCGCCGCCCCAGAAGGTCACCCGGTCGCCGAACTCATCCTTCAGAGCCCGGGCATCCATATCGGCGGCCCCGCACTGCACCGGATTGATAATGTCGAAGCCCGCCTCGATGAAAAGGGGAATCAAGACTCTCACCGAGCCACAGGAATGGATGAAGGTCTTCCACCCGGTGTTCTCGTGGATCCAGTCGTTGAGCCGCTTCTGGTTGGGCAGGTAAAGCTGCCGGTACAGACTGGGCGAAATAAGGGATCCCGTCTGGGTTCCGAAATCCGTCCCCGACAGGAAGACGACTGAAACCCGATCCCCCACCGCCCGGTGGCAGGCCTTCAGATTGGCCAGAGCGATCTCGCACTGCCGTTCGAAAACGGCGTGCACATAGCCGCGGCGCGCGCGGGTGGACATGTACCACTCGGCGATGTCGCGGATACCCTTCGGGTTGGTCATGAACGGGCCGGGCACCAGC
>CAYRCA010000061.1:0-13699 GCA_964422565.1 uncultured Acidobacteriota bacterium
CGTCGTCGTGGTCGTCACAGGTAGTCGGCGGCTTGTAGTCCTCCTTGCGCGGCTTGAAACACGTGTGCTCGAAGGGATGCGGCACGTAGCGCGGCGGTTTCTTCGACGCGTAGTCCCCGTAAATGCGCGAATCGGGATAGCGAGGGTTGTCCGGAGGCTCGTGTCCATGGTTGGGTGCGCGCTGGTAGTCGGGGTCGTAGTGCGGCGGGTCGTGCGGCCTGTGGCTGCGGGGCTTGTCATCGTGCGGACCGGGGGGCCCGTGGCCATGCTTCCCCTGCTTGCGTTTAGACATAAGACACCTCCATTGTGTGAATGATCCGCGTCCGGCAGAAGCCTGAGGACGCACGACCGGGTCTGAACACCTGTCGAGCGTTGCCCAGGCGCTTCTTCACGTGGCCGTACTCGCAACCTGTCGGCCTTCGGCACGTCGATCTCGATGCGGTAGACCATGGTAGCGACATCGGGCCAATCCGTGACGGCGTTTGAGCGAATAGGAAGCGAATAGCGAATAGGAATTTGCTTTTTCAAAGCGAGTATATGCGGGCTCGAAAAAACGTGTCAAGCAAGAATATCGGTCGGGGAGTCGGGGACGAGATCTGGGAGAAGGGACTCGCAGTCCCAAGGTACGTGGCTGGAGGACGTGCCCGTAACTGAAGGCACAGCGCAATTTCCTGCCATGACACCCTCCGGGATCCGGCTCGCAAATGTGGGAATGGCGACCTGCCTTCGGATTGGCCGGAAATTCTCTGTCGTCGTAGATCCTCGGGCATTCGTCTCCTTGCTCGTCCGACTGTGGCAGGCGAATCTGGCATGTTCTGTGCCCAAGGTCACGGAGATGGAGAAGCGGGGCGAACCCGCGACCTTGGTCATTCCCCGTCCGCCGGTGTCGCTCCCGCCAAGCGCAGCGGCTCCAGGAGACGCTCCAGTCCCGGGTCGCCCCGGAGCAGGCGCAGATCCTCGTCCTCGAATGCCGCGACCTCGGAGAAGCCGCGATCTATGGCTCTTCTCAGATGGTCGAGGGCGCCCTCCCGATCTCCCTGGAGCGCCCGCAGGCAACCCAGATTGAAGAGCGTCTCCCCCATTTCGCGGGCACTCCCCTCCGACGTCTCCCACACCTCCAGGACTCGCCGGAAGTACTCCTCCGCCTGCGCGAATCTCCCCTCCCCGTAGAACAGCCTTCCCAGCGCCTCGCGGACCCGCTGCACGTTGGGGTGGCCCTCTCCAAGTCGACGTGTCCAACCCTCCAGCGCCGACTCCAACAAAACTCTCGCCTCATCGAATCGTTTCCGGGAGGCATAAAGACCGCCCAGCCCATAGGCACTGATCAGGGTCTCATGTTGGTCCGCGCCCAGAAGTTCGCGGCGCGCATCAAACGACTCCTTCAGGAACCGTTCCGCCTGATCCGGGTCTCCCTTGCGGCCATAAAGGAGGCCCAGATGGTACAGCGTCATGAAGGTATCGGGGTGCGTCTCGCCCAGCACCTTCAGACGCCGATCCAAGGTCTCCCGGTGCATCCTCTCCGCCTCGTCGATGCGTCCCAAGGACATGTAGTGTTCGGCCAGGTTCGCGGCCGCTCCCAGGGTGTCGGGGTGGTTGTTCCCCTGGTTGCGGCGCCGGCCCGCATAGGTGTTCTCGTAGAGTCGGCCCGCCTCTTCGATCCGCCCCAGACGGGCGTACAGATTGGCCAGGTTGTTGGCCGCGCCCAGCGTGTCGGGGTGGTCCTCACCCTGTACCCTCAAGCGAGTCTCCCAACATTCCAGGTAAAGCGGTTCCGCCTCGGGGTAGCGACCCAGAACCAGATAAAGGTTGGCCAGGTTGTTGGCGGCCCTCAGCGTCCGGGGGTCGTCGTCTCCGTTCATTCCGCGTCGGGCCTCCAACGTTTCGACGAAGTTTTCCTCGGCCTCGTCGAACCGTCCTTGTCGCCAAGAGATCGCGGCCAGATCTCCCCGGGTCCCGATCAATTCATCTTCGTCTGCGTCCGGCGAACGACCGTAGCCGGCCAAGGCCGATTCGTACAAAGCGGCCGCCTGGGGATAGAGGCCCAGGTTCTCATAGGCGCGGGCCATCGTCCGCTGAAGGCGGGCCCGGACCGCAGGTTGGTCCGCGAGGGCGTCATCGATCTTCGCGGCACCCTGGTCAAGCAACTCCCGAGCCGTCGGCTGATGCCCCTGAGCGATCATAGGGTCGGACAGCTTGAAAAGGTCGGTCAGGAATTCCGTGACCTCCCGTGCGGTCTGTGCCTCTCGGTTGGCCCGATCCCGCTCTTCGGCGAGGCGCTTGGCCTGGACCGCGGCCGTCGCGGAGAACACGGCCAGGATGAGGAAAGCCGCGGCTAAGGCCGATACGGCGAGCTTGTGACGACGAGCAAACTTCCGCGCGCGATAGACTACGTTGGGCGGTCGGGCGACGACGGGTTCGTTGCCAAGATACCGCTCGATGTCGGCGGCCAGTTCCCCGGGAGACCCGTAGCGGCGCGTCTTTTCTTTCTCCAGAGCCTTGAGCGCAATCCAGTCCAGATCGCCTCGGAGTTGGCGGCCGAGAGTGGCCGCTTCGGCTCCCCGGCGCCGGGCGGTGACGACACCTTCCGCCCCCATCGAGGTCAGCCGCCGACTCGGGCGCACCGGCGTCTCCTCTCGGATCATGCGCATCATTTCCTCGAGGCCGGCGTTCCGCCAACGTTCCGGATCGAACAGCGGTAGCCCGACCAGGAGCTCGTACAGGACAACCCCGAGGGAATACACGTCGCTTCGCGTGTCGACGCCCGCCGCCGTCGGATTGGCCTGCTCGGGACTCATGTAGCGAGGCGTTCCCAAGAGCTGTCCCACCGCCGTGTAGACCGTCTTCTCGGTCAACGGATGGGCCACCGCCTTTGCCACTCCGAAGTCGATGATCTTGGGGATGGCCTTGCCGTCCCGCAGCGCGACCAGAATGTTGGAGGGTTTCAAGTCGCGGTGGATGATCGCCTTGTGGTGGGCGTGCTGCACCGCCTCGCACACTTGGAGAAAGAGTTCGAGTCGCTCCCGCGTCGTCAGGCGCTGGTCGTCGCAGAACTGAGTAATAGGCACGCCGGGCACGTACTCCATCGCGAAATAGGGGAGTCCCCGCTCGGTGGCGCCCGCGTCGAAGATGCGGGCGATACAGGGATGTTCCATCATTGCCAGCGCCTGACGTTCCGACTCGAAGCGGGCCACAACTTCCCGGGTACTCATACCCAGTTTGATGATCTTCAGAGCCACCTTGCGGCGCACCGCCCCGGTCTGCTCCGCCAGATACACCTCGCCCATCCCCCCCTCGCCGATTCTGGAAAGAATCCGATAGGGCCCGATACGGCTGAGGGGCTGTGAAGCGGCCGGAGGGCCCGTCGTCCTTCCACTCGTGGGCTCGGAGTCCGCCTTCAGGGGATCTTCGTCCTTCATAAACTAAACTCTTTCTGTCAGGGGCTGTCCACCCGGATCGCGCTTCCGAAGGGTTCCCGGAACCGAATCCCGCATCGAGCTTTCTTCGGGTGGCCTCGGAATCTCCACGGTCTCTATAGGTCGTGCGCAAGCCGTTCAAGGTTTAGCTCGGGAAAGCACCGCAGCGGGAGACGTCGAACTCCCCGGAGGTCGAAGCGCCGGGCTTTTTTCTTCAGCTGCGACGATGGGGCCCCGTCGCTCCATTCCACCTTGACCGGACCTGGTGAGGCCCCAGTCGAGCTCGACAGCGACCCTTCAGACGCCCCCTCCAGTTCCACCCGGTCCACCCCGGATCGCGCTTGCACCCGGGCACATACGATTTCGCCAAGGAAAAACTTCGGTTCACCAAAGACCGTCACGTCCAAAACCCCGTCCAGCCGCTGGATGACGTTGTCGCTCTCAACGCGATCGACCCGGATCCGGTGAGAGGGAATCGCCGCCGTCGCCCGCGATCCGAATTCGGCAACCTGCCCGCCGGACTCAGACTTTTCACGCGGCAAGACAGATAGGAAATCATGGGGGTTCCGGGGTGCCTTTGCGCGCTGCGATTCGGTGATAGTGGTTGACTTAGTCCAGGAGTCTGGTCCAGTATTGGGGACATGAAGACGGTCAATGTCCACGAGGCGAAGACTCATCTCTCGCGCCTCCTCGATCGGGCGAACGCGGGCGAGGAGATCGTCATCGCCAAAAACGGCAAACCCTTCGCGCGTCTCGGACCCTTGCGGCCCAGGCCGCCTCGCCGGCCGGGCCTGCTGAAGGGGACTCTCGAAGGCGACCTCTTCGCCCCATTGCCGGAGGAGGAGCTGGCGGCGTGGGAGAGCTGAGGTTCCTTCTGGATACCCACGCGCTTCTCTGGTGGCTGTTCGACGACCTTCGGTTGTCCCGGCAGGCCCGCGAGATTCTGTCCGATCCCTCGAACGAGGTCCTCGTATCGAGCGCCAGCGCTTGGGAGATCGCCACCAAGTTCCGCCTCGGCGCGTTGAGCGGAGTCGAGCCGCTTGTGGCGGACATGGCGGCGTGGATCCGGCGCGCCGGCTTTTCGGAGTTGGCGGTCCGCATCCCGCACGGTCAAAAGGCGGGAGGGTGGCCCCAGGCCCATCGCGATCCCTTCGACCGGATGCTGGCCGCCCAGAGCGCGTTGGAGGACGTCCCCCTGGTGACCCGGGATCCGGTTTTCGCGAACTTCGGGATCCGAGTCGTCTGGTGATTCAGACTCGACCCGTGAACCCGTTGAGGTCAACTTTGTGTCAACCCGCTTGAGTCCAACGGAATATCCTGCGGAGGTGCTTCGAGAATGGCTGATGGCGCTGGAGTTCCGGCAGCCGTAATCGGGATTGGACGAACCTTAGAACCGCGCCTCCGCCGGGCGCCTCCCGCCGTTGGCGGAACGGAAGACCGAACCCACGCCGCTAACGTACACCTGGTCCGCGGAGGCGCCCAGAAGATTGCGCAGCTTCATCGTGGACTCGATGCCGGTGCAGTGGGCGCCTGAGAGCGTCAGCACACCGGCGCTCCGCAGTTGCTCTGCTGTCCAGCGTAGTTCTTCGTCGGAATAGAGAAACAAATGAAATCCGCCGACGGCACCCGTCACCGGCTGTCCCGTAAGCTCGCTCGCATAGAGCACGCTATTCACCAGACCGGAATGACCGCATCCGGTCAGCAGGAAGACGCCGTCGGTGGTGACGGCCACGAGCGGCATGTCTTCAGGCATGGTGTCGACCTGCCACTCGCCATCCACTTCCACCTCGATGCGCACGAGCGGTATCATGCTGCTTTCCTGGTGCGGGCGCGGCACCGGCCCGGTAAGCCACAAGCCGGGCATCACCTCCCGTGGTTCGGAGACGAGAACGAATTCGCCGCCCAGATCTTCGTATTGGCGCCGCATTTCCGCCATGGGCATCCAGCCCGGAGGATTGTTGCGCCGCGGTGCGAAAATGGCGGGCGCCGCGTACGCTCGCCCCAGAGCCTTGGGGTTTCTCTCCATTAAGGCGCGGCGAAGGGCCAGCAGGCCGCCGGTGTGGTCGCCGTGGTTGTGGCTCAGCACCACGTCCTCAACCTGGGAGAGGTCGAGGCCAAGACCCGTCGCGTTGCGAAGCACCGTCTCGGGATAGGAACCCGTGTCGAACAGCAGTTTGTATCCGTCGGCCTCCACCAGCGCCGCAAAGCCCCATTCGCCCAAGCCAACGAGCGACTCCGCCATCTGGCTGGAGAGGATGGTGATCTTCAGGTCGCGGATCCGGTGTCGGTCCGAGGCGGGCTCGACGGCGTGCGTCTCCAGAGAAGCAGCGAACGCGAAAACGAAAAGAACGATGAGAACGCGAGGCGCCATGGTCGGGGATCTTAGCATATCGCCCGCCCCACGGTCGAAAGGCGGGAGGGTGGCCCCAGGCCCATCGCGATCCCTTCGACCGGATGCTGGCCGCCCAAAGCCCGGGATCCGGTTTTCGCGGGCTTCGGGACCCGAGTCGTCTGGTGACTGGGAACTCGATCCGTGAACCCGTTTAGGCCAACCTCGTGTCAACGTGCTTCAGTCCATCGAAAGCAAGCCGGTGTTGGACTATCAGCGCCGATATATCGACCAGCTGCTGTCGATCACGCTTCCCTATGACGCGGGCACTGGGAAAACCTGATGTACTGGCGGGAGATGATCGCCGCCGGACCGGGCGGTCCCATGTCGATCAACAACGTGAAGGTGTATGGCCAGGGCGTTGGAGCCAACACGGCCGCCGGTACGGAGAAGGAAGCCGTGGAGCGATTCTGGCGAAATATCTTTGGTGGCGCGGCGTCGACCCGGTTTCACCGCCCCGCCCTGAGGGACGGCGGAAGATGGGGTTGGGGTATCGGCCTTTCCGAAATTGCGCAACGAACTTTGCGCGCGGCTTCCATGCTTCTGGCGGAGTTCGATCTTTCTGCCGCGAGTCCCTACCGGGGTGTGGAAACGGTCGGCGGATCGATCGATGCCGATTATTGTCTGGCCACCATCGGGAAGGAATACGCCATCTACTTCCCTTCGGGACGGGCCACCGTCCATCTGGATCCCTGGGTTTACGTCAAGAAGGTGTCGATCCGATGGTTCGACATCGCCGGTTTGAGCTGGAGCGAGGAGGAACGCATCGAGCCAAAGTGGGATCAATATGACGGCACGTCGTGGTGGGGTCCCCAACGCGTCATCACCGTGACACCGGCCAACCACCGCTCCTACATCGCCCTGGTACGAGTGATCGAGTAGCGGTTCGGCGAAGTTTCTTCCTGGCCGCCTCCGTTTCCATCCAGATCCGTCGCGGACCCACGTCCATCCCGCGCGCCGGCGTACGAGGCCGATGCCCAGAGTCCGTGCGAACCCTCCAACTTTTCCCGTCGGGGCGACGCAAACCCGCCGTCACACCAAGCCCGACCCGGAGCAGGGGCGACCCTCGCCTGGTTCGACACCGCCACCCGCGCGGTTCGCTTCGACGGAATCTTAGGAACCTTCTGGTCGAGGACGGAATTATGGTCTGAAATATTCATAGCTTTGCATGTAAAATGTCGGTGGACCGATGACAAGATCGTCCCGGATCGGTCCCCGCCCGCCGTTTGGGACTTCGGCGAGGCGGTCGGCCGGTCGGCGCCACCAGCCCCGCGTCCCTCCGAAGCATCGACGAACCGGAACGGTGGGTTGAACGCAACGGCAATCTCGGCCTAAACTCTTAGACAC
Source organism: uncultured Acidobacteriota bacterium (assembly GCA_964422565.1). GTDB lineage: Bacteria > Acidobacteriota > UBA6911 > RPQK01 > JAPXNP01 > CAYRCA01. The sequence goes on from CAYRCA010000061.1 coordinate 7,150, forward strand.
CGCGAAGCCGATCCCCAGGTTCAACGGCGGCCAAGCGGCGTGACCGGATTCTTCAAGGAACGATACATGAAAACAATAATTGCGGTCCTGTGCGCCGTGTCGCTATCGGGCGTTTCCCAGGCGCAGCGCCCCGTCAATGAATTTCCTCTTCCGGAGCCCTTCGCGACACCGCATGTGGTGAACGGCCCCCAGGTCATCGAGCGGCCGGACGGCGCGGAACTGTCCGTACCGCCGGGCTTCGTCGTCCGAAAATGGGCCGACGGTTTTCTTCGTCCCCGTTTCATGCTCCTCGGACCCGGCAATGAGGTTCTTCTTTCCGACTCGGCCGACGAAGGGTCCGTGCTCGTGCTCCGCGACACCAACGGGGACGGCAGGGCCGACCATCGGCACGTCCTTGCGGAGGGGATGTACCGCCCCTTCGGCCTCGCTTTTCGGGAGGGCTACCTCTATGTCGCCGGAACCGTTGAGATCAAGCGATGGAAGTACGACCCCGCGTCGATGACCGTTTCGGGCCCGGGAGAAACGATCGTCTCGTGGCCTGAGTTCCGGCCTGGACACTGGACAAGGACGATCGTCTTCAGCCCCGACCAGACGGAGATGTACGTGTCCATCGGCTCTCAGTCCAATGTGGACGCGGGAGAGGATCCGCGCCGCGCCGCCATCAACGTCTACGATCCCGACGGTTCTAACCACCGAATCTTTGCGGAGGGGCTGCGAAACGCCATCGGACTTGACTTCTATCCGGGGACAAACCAGCTCTGGGCGGCGGTTCAGGAACGCGACGCGTTGGGAGACGACCTCGTCCCCGATTTTCTCACTTCCGTCCGGGAGGGGGATTTCCTGGGTTGGCCCTACGGCTACATTGGACCCAACGAAGATCCCCGTCGCGCCGGGGAACGTCCCGATCTCGTGGAGCGGACCCGCTTTCCCGAAATCATGATTCCGGCCCATTCGGCGGTCATGGACCTGGAGTTCTACACCGGGACCACCTTCCCCGAACGATACCGTGGAGGCGTCTTCCTCGCCTACCGGGGCTCCTGGAACCGTTCCGAGAGAACCGGGTACAAAGTGGTGTTCGTGCCTTTTTCGCAAGGTCGACCCTCGTCGGGGCCCGAGGACTTCCTCACCGGCTGGATGCTCGATCCGACCCGGCGCGAGGTCTGGGGGCGCCCGGTGGGCCTGCTTCAGCTGCCCGATGGATCCCTGCTTGTCTCCGAGGACGGGAACAACACCATCTGGCGCGTGTCCTACGAAGGACCGTGAGGTGGCGGGACGAATCGGCGTGGTCTTGATGCTCGCTGTCGTCTCCGCCAGCCCTGCTTTCGGGCCTCGCGACGGGACGCTCCGGTTTTCCCACGCCCTCCATTTGGGCGAGGTCGGCATGGAATGCCTCGACTGCCACGCCGGGGCGTTGGAGAGCGAATCGGCTTCCGATCTGCTCTTTCCGGACGAATCGGTCTGCCTCGCCTGCCACGAGCGAGAGGGCCCGGAAGGCTGCGGCCTGTGCCACACCCACCCGGAGTCGATCGTGCCCTTGTCCAATCCATTGTCCGACATCTTCTTCAGCCACCGCCTGCATCTCCGTCTGCCGGACTTGGCGGGGCCTTTGCTGGAGGCACTGGCGTCCGGACGGCACGCCGGAAGCGATCCCGCGCGGCACCGTCGAGGCATCGACCCCTCCCAGCCCTGCTCCGTCTGCCACCGCGGCCTGGAGGAGGTCGCCCTCGGCGCTCCGGAGAATCTGCCGCGGATGGCCGACTGTCTGGTATGCCATACCTCCGGAGGCGACGCGATGGGACGATGCGGAGACTGCCACCCCCCCGGGTTCGACCGGCGCCCGCCGGATCACCGGGTGGTCGGTTTCTACGACGCCCATTCGTCGGCGGAGGCGCGCCCGAACGCGGCTTACTGCCGGATGTGCCACACGCCGGGATTCAACCCCTGTACCCAGTGCCACTAGATCCCCCCGATTCAGCCCGCGAGGTCAACCGCTGCTGGACACGCACGTTGCCCGCTGTTGGCTGGACGACAGTTCCGTCCCAAGCGTTCGCTCCGGGGACGCGATCATAGATGGTTCCCGTTGTAGAGATACACCCAAAGGAGAGGGCTGAAAAAAAAACCGGTCAACCCCACTCCCCTCTCATGTCGCAGGCCCCCGTCGAGTCGGGCGGGTCGGGCACCGATCTTGTCATTCGTTCCGGTGTTGTGGTATGTTCGGTCTAAACCCACTACTCCTAGCGATTTGGTGTTCGGTTTCTCATTGTCCACGAGTTTCCATATAGGAGGCACACATGAAGAAACACGTAACCCTTCTTGTCGCGACGGGAGGGCTCCTTGCGGGTATCGGATTCCTGCCCTTCTCGGGTCTGACGGCGTCGGAGGCGCCGGCCGAGTGGAGCATGAACGGAACGATCATCGAGGCCTGCAGTTGCCCGATGTTCTGCCAGTGCTACTTCAACACCGAACCGGCAGCGCACGGCGGCCACGGCCACGGTGATGAGGGCCACTTCTGTCGCTTCAACAATGTGTTCCGGGTCAACCAGGGACATTACGGCGACACCAGCCTCGACGGCGCCAGGTTCTGGGTGGCTGGCGACCTGGGGAGCAATTTCGCCGACGGTACACTCGACTGGGCCGTCGTCCACTTCGATCCGGAGGTCACTGAAGCCCAACGACAGGGTATCCTGGCGGTCCTCGGACCGCTGTATCCGGCCGAGTGGTCGTCGTTCGAAATCGGCGCGGATAAGCCCGTCGAATGGAGGGCCGACAAGGAGCGGGCCGTGGCCCTTCTCGACGGTGGAACCGCCGGGGAGGTGCGTCTGGCAAGGCCCGCCCAGGCGATGACGGACGAGCCCGTGGTGATCCGCAACCTACGGTACTGGGGCGCCCCCCGCAACGACGGCTTCGTACTCATGCCGAACGAGGTCGAGGCCTACCGTGTTGGACCGAAGGCGTTCGAGTTCAGAGGCACCAACGGTTTCATGATCACCTTCGACATCAGCTCGAAGGACGTGGCAGACGGGTAAAATCGGCGCAGGGCCGCGTGCATTTCGTCGGTTGGACGGTTGGGCAGGCTTCCCGGCCGCGCGTTCGAAAGGCGCGTGGTCCGTCTTCCGCCCCGAGATGCCGTCCCGGAACCGCCCCGCCGACGAGGCGACTCCGCCCGCTCAGCATCATCACGTATTACGAATTCGCCGAAGGCTTCGAGAAGGAGCAGGAACAAGCCTGCCGTCGGGCGCTGAGTCGCTACCGGGTCCTCGATCTGACCGAGACGATTGCCTGGCACGCCGGTCAGTTGTCCCGTATGCTGCGAATGAGCGGCGAACCGATCGGCGACGGCGACATCCTGATTGCGGCCACGGCCGTCTGCAATAATCTCACGTTGGTGACCAGGAACCAGCACTTCCAGAGGATCCCGCAGCTCCGCCTCCTGAGCCACTGAACCAAACCAGCCGGATCTATTCGGGAAACCGCACTGAAGGAGGCGGCTGTTTTCCTTCGTCAGGCTTGGTGGATGTCCGAGTGATGACGCAGAAATCGGTCGAGAGCCGCCGCCGAAGGCTCGACCTGTCGACGAATCCGCTCCCTTTCCGCCTCCTCCAACGGGCGGTAGCTTTGAGCCAGCGCGATGTTCTCCCTGAGGAATTCGGGACGAGGCATCCCCACGACGCAGGAGGCCACCGGCAAACCGAGGGTGTGGGAGAGCAGGTCCCTCATCGAGGTCCGCCCGGGCCCGATCCCACCAGTTGTTCCTGCCCCGCGATCTTCATGGCGAGGATTCCAAAGCGCTTTTGCCGTGCGGCCTGCGGGGCGATCTCGAATCCGGTGGCGAAACCCGAGCGGGTCGCGGCGTTCAGCGCCATCATCACGCGATCAAGGTCGTGCCTCTCGATAGCGGTTTTCAAAGTTGCGGTGTCGCCGTTTTGAGCCTGTCGGGGGGAGAGTGTAGCCAGGAAAGCCTCCAGTTTGTGCGGCAATAGACGGGGCGGCGGCGCACGCTGAGGCCGTTCCCCTAGCCTCCCCCTAGCCTCGAGTTCCACGTTCGGGCAAGTGATCTTTTTCCGGGCTTGGCGCTCAAGCCTTTAGCCTCATGGAGGCCATGGCGCAATTCATGAAGAACGTTTGTCGGGCGGACGGAAGTTGGGGTCAACGGTACAGTCTGCAGGGTGAAAACGAAAGTGTCTACAAACATGGTCCCATATCCAGTACGCGCGGGCGTTGATGGCACGGGCAAGGGACTGGTGGCAACCGGAGCGCAGCGCCTGATGAGGGCCGCCTGGAAGATCCGAGTTCTTTTCTGAAGGCGGATCTGGCCGGAAGGCCGGCCGAGGGGACTTTACCTGGCTCAGGCAGACTCGGACTGGTCAGCGGTCGGGAGAATCCTGGGCGAGTTTCAGGAGAACGGCCTTCAACCGCCGATTCTGGACGTCCTGATCTCCGTCGTCGCCATGCGCCACGGTGCCGTCGTCTGGCATTTCGGGGACCGGCACTTCGGTCCCATCGGGCGAACCCTCGGTCTGAAGTGCGTGGACCTCAAGCTTTGATCGGCGGATTGGCATGCCCCGGCTGGAACTGCACCGAGAGCATCGTCGCAGGTCAGGCCATGCCTGCGCATCAGCAGACCGTGACCGCCTGCCAGTGTCAGGCCCGCAATCCCGGTCGGACGCGCCACGCCACCCGTCGTGGCCAGTCCGAAGGCCTGGGTCTCAGGATCGAAATCGCCCGACATCGCGCCGCCCCCGGCACGGCCGTCCGCCTCGCTGGATCGACACGCACACTGCGCATCCGGCTCAGGTCGTTCATGCGCCCGCCGTCACAAACCGCAAATCGGGAACTCCATGACCTCCTCCATCGGCTGCGCTCCCTGTGGGCGGTCGGGTTCGCGGCAACCATCCGGATTGGTTATCATGCGCGAAGGAATACGGACATCAGGTGAACGAGATGATCACTTCTCGTGCGGGCGGAATCCTTCTTGCCGTTCCGATGCTCTTTCAGGGCTGCAACACCCCGGAACCGGCCGAGCAAGACCTGCCCAACATCGTGTGGATCACGGCCGAGGACATGAGCGCGAACATCGGCGGGTACGGCGACGACTACGCCATGACGCCGAACATCGACCGCCTCGTCGAGCAGGGTATCCGGTACGACAACGCCTTCGCTACCGCCCCCGTTTGCTCGCCGGCGCGGTTCGCGCTTATCACGGGCATCTACGCGACCACGGCGGGCACGCAGGGGCTGCGCGCCCGGACGCCGATCCCGGACGACATCACGGGTTTTCCGGCCTACCTGCGCGAGCTGGGCTATTACACCACGAACAACGTCAAGACCGACTACAACACCGTCGACGAACAGCGGCTGATCGAAGAATCATGGGACGAGAGCAGCGCCACGGCGCATTGGCGCGGCCGCGAGGAGGGCCAGCCGTTCTTCGCCGTCTTCAACCACATGCACACCCACCAGAGCCGCATCTCGTTTCTCGACACGGAATTTGAGGAGCTGGAAGGATACCTCGGCCTGCACGATCCGGCCGAGGCGCCGCTACCGCCGTACTATCCCGACGAGCCCGAGGTGCGTGAGACCGTCGCGCGCTACTACGATGCCATTACGTCGATGGACGCGAGCGCGGGGCGCATCCTGCGGCAACTGGAGGAAGACGGCGTGGCCGACAACACGATCGTGTTCTTCTACGGGGATCACGGGGTCGGGCTGCCGCGCGGCAAACGCGTACTCTACGATTCGGGCCAGCACGTCGCGCTCGTGGTCTACTTCCCGCCGAAGTGGGAGCATCTTGCACCGGGACCCCCGGGCACGTCGACAGGCCGTTTGGTGAGTTTCATCGACTTTCCGCCTGCCGTGCTGAGTCTCGTAGGCCTCGAGGCGCCTGAATACATGCAGGGAATTCCGTTCGTGGGGGAGCATGAGGGCGAGGCGCGGTCGTACGTCGTGGGCGCGCGCGACCGGGTCGACGAAGCCTACGATGTGGCGCGGGCGGTGCGCGACGAACAGTACCTCTACATTCGCCATTACATGCCGCATCGCTCGTGGAATCAGCCCGAGTACTTCTCCGACCAGGCGCCGATCCGCCAGGCCATCACGCGGCGGGCCGAAGAAGGAACACTCAACGAGGCGCAACTGACGTATGCGGGACCGACGAAGCCGGTCGAAGAGCTGTTCGACGTGACTCAAGATCCTCATCAGATCCACAATCTGGCGGGCTCGGGCGAGTACGAGGACGTGCTCGAGGATATGCGTGAGCGCCTGCGTGCGTGGCAGCTCGAGACGCGCGACTTGGGATTCATGCCCGAGGGGATGGCGCTGAGGCTGAGTCGGGAGCGGGGAGAGACGCCGATTGAGTTTGCAGGTGACGAGTCGGTGTATCCGATCAATCGCATTCTCGAAACGACGACGCTCATCGGCGATCCCGAAGCCCTCGACGAGTTGGTCACACGACTGGGGGATGAAAACGGAGTCGTGCGGTACTGGGCCGCGGTCGGACTCGATGCGGCCGACGAGGTCGCACCCGAGGAGGCGCTTCGGAGCGCGCTCGACG
>CAYRCA010000062.1:0-9458 GCA_964422565.1 uncultured Acidobacteriota bacterium
GATACAGGGTCAGAATGACGGCGGGACGAAACGTCCGGATGACTCGAACGATGTCACCCACGGTTTCCTCACGTCCCCATTTTTCCAGCGTCTCCTCTACGCTGAAGGAGAACCCGAACTCAAAGGCCCGGGAGTAGAACTGCCCGGCGCCGTCGAAGCGATGAATCGCCGCCAGTTCCTCCGAACGAAGGACGCCCAGGGCCTCAAAGAGTTCCGAGCCGATCTCGTTCTGGCCACCGTCTCCCCGGGTGAGGCTCAGCAACGCGGTACGATATCCCTCGCCCCGGCCCAGTCTCACGAGCAGCGCGTTGTTCTCGTCGTCCGGGTGGGCGGTGATGTACAGGACGGATCCGAGCGTCGGCAGCTTCCGCAAGGCGAGCCCGAAACCCGCGGCGCCTCGATCCTCCCGGATGGGCAGGGGAGTCGCCGTCGCCGAGGCGCCGAACCAGGCGGCCAGGATCAGGATCAGGGTGAAAAGCGGCAACCGCCGGGAATTCTCTTTCATCGAGGCTGGGCCGGCTCTGGTCATCTCGAGTTCCTCATTGGTTTCCAGTGTGCTTTCGCGGAGAACCGCCCGTCTGGAGCCAACGCGGAGGAGCGCCTCATCGATTGGGCTCTCGCGCCTCCGCCGGCAGCGGCCTGCCTGGACGGGCCGGCGCATCCGTTGGGGACTAGATTAACTCAAAAACCGGAAACACTCCGATTTCGGTCAAGAAACTCGACGGGCAAGAGGGAGGTTCGGGAGGAGTAGGAGGATCAGGATGATCGGCGGGGGTTGCCCGCTGGCGGGCGAGGTTCTCCAAGAAGAATCAAACAACCGCAACCCCGTCACCCGAAACCCGAAACCCGAAACCCGAAAATCGGAACTCGGAACTCGGAACTGGGAACTCGGAACCCGAAACCGCCGCGATTTTCGTCCCTCCGGATGCGCCCCGCTCATGGACACTCACTCTTCTCACCCTCCTTACCCTCCTGATCCTTCCGACCCTCCTCAAGACCGTTTCGTCCCCTCGGGTGCGGTCCCACCCATGGCAACCCATGGCCACTCACTCCCGCTGGCTCCGACGGCTCATTCTATGGCCCGCAGACCGGAGTGAAGGGCCCCGAAGAGCTGGGCGTCCTCGCCGAGACGGCTTGGTTGGAGGGGCGGAATCGGCAATCCATAGCGAAGCGCCCTCTCGCGTACGGGCTCCAGAAGCCGCGCTCCTTGACGGCTCATTCCGCCGCCGAAGATGATGAGGTCCGGATCCAGCAGGGCCGTGATGTTGACCACGGCGAGCGAGATGTATTCCAGCGCCCAATCCAGAATCTCGGTGGCGGCGGCGTCGCCCTCCGCGGCGGCCTCAAACACATGGGCCGATGTGACCGCGTCCGGCCCGCCGGCCAATGTGTTCAGCAGCGACTCGGGGTGGGCCGTCGCCGCTCGAACCCCGTCTTGGTCAAGGGCCAGCCCCGAGGCAACGGACTCGAACCAGCCCAAGTCGCCGAGTCGTCTGTGATCCTGAAAGGGTTCGAGCGCCAGGTAACCGATTTCGCCGGCGCTGAATCGAGACCCGTGATAGGGGCGACCGCCGATGAAAATCCCGCCTCCGATCCCCGTGCCGAGAGCTAGGAAGAAGAAGTTCTCCTTTCCAACGGCGGTGCCCTTCCAGTACTCCCCCTGGGCGGCCAGATTGACGTCGTTTTCGATCTCGACCGGAACCGGAAAACGTTCGCGGAGCCTGTCTCTCAAAGCCAGGTTGTCCCAGTGGGGCACATTGGGGACCATCACCACCACGCCCGACGCCGGGTTGACCACCCCCGGCACTCCCAATGACAGACAGACCAGATCCGTGTCCGTGGCGGAGAGATCCGCGAGCAGTCGGCGGACAAGGCCCGTTGTCGCGTTGAGATTGGCCTCCGCGTCGGCCGCGTCGCGAACCGTCTCGGTGCTTCCCCGGGCGCGAACCTCTCCCTTCGGGTCGGCCAGGAGGCAGCGGATATTATGTCCACCGATATCGAGGGCTGCGATCAAGTTCATGTTGGTCACCTCACTGAGATTCGGGGCTGTCGTCAATCTCGATGTCGATCATCCGGGCGCGGCTCATCTGAACGATAAAGGTCTGTACCCGCTCATCTGCGGGCTGGATTCGCGAGCCGAATCGCCCCTGCACTTCCCGGGTGATTTCGCCCGCCGTTGTTCGGCCGTCACAGCGCTTCCAGACTGCGGCTCCAATTTCGTCCAGCCGAATTCGATCATCCCGCAACCCGAGCACCGAAGCCAGACCGCGGCCGATCCTGGAGCCTCCGAATGGAGGTCGCAGGACGACCACCCGGCCATCCTCCAGCTCACGCCAGCGCAAGCGTTGAACGGGTCGACAGGACCAAAACCACCTCTTGATTGCCATTATTTCATCCCGACCCGGGGTGCCGCATCTCCGGTTCGGTACCGAGCAAAGTTTGTACCAGAAGGCGAATACCGGCGCCAAGTCGGGCGGATCGCAACGCGGGGCTTCGGCGGGGTTTCGGCGCCGGGGTCCGAGTTCCCAGGCTCCATCTCATCGGAGTTGCGGACGCGGAAAGCGAGGGGAGGAACTGCCGTGGCGAGGAGGCCCGGCGTTCCCGCGCGGGGGTCCCTCTCGTCCCTGTGCCCGGCATGGGCTATCGCTCAGGCCTCACTGGCCTACCCCTGGATGGGGCGGGTCGATCGAATCCGCGACCGGGGGTAAACTGGTGGCGGCCCGGAGGATGCCTCTCGGCCGGTGACCCAGGGCGGGTCATGTTTTCAGGAACATTTCGGACCGGTCTCCGGGGACGAGTTGAAGCCCCGCGCGGCCTGAAGGAGAGCGACATGGACCCTGTCATGGCAACCATCTCGGACCATCTTGGAATCAACACCCGTCTCTACACCTCCGCCCTGGAGGGCCTCGGTTATGAGGAGTTGCATCGTCGAGGCGGCGCCGACAACAGTTCCATGCTGTGGATTGCGGGCCACATCGCGGCGGGGCGCGGCAGAATGGCTGGTCTCCTCGAGGCTGAGGCTGAGTTTCCGTGGGGGGACCTGTTCGGCCGAGGCGCTAAGCCGCGGATACCGTCGGACTACCCTTCGGTCGGCGAGTTGCTGGATGTCTTCGGTCGCTTGACGGAGGCGGTCCAGCGTCAAACGGTAAAGGTGACGGACGAGCGACTGGCCGCTCCCTCGCCTGACCGCTTACCGATTGAAGACAAGACGGTGCGGGGCGCGCTGGGGTTTCTGGTCTACCACGAGACGTATCACGTCGGCCAGATGGGTTTCCTGCGCAAGATGCTGGGACACGCCGGCCTGGTCGGATGAGCGGCGGTGAGGACAAGCCATGAATAAAGCCGACAGCCCCGACCGGGGCGACATGGAACCGGATGAGTTTCGCCGATTCGGGCATCGCCTGGTCGACTGGGTGGCGGACTATCTGTCCGACCCCGGCCGATATCCGGTGCTCTCCCGGTCCAAGCCGGGGGAGATTCGACGCCTGCTGCCCGATCGGCCGCCCGAGGAAGGGGAACCGATGGAGGCGATCCTTTCGGATCTGGAAGCGGTGATTCTGCCCGGGATCACCCACTGGAATCACCCCTCCTTTTTCTCCTACTTTTCCATCACCGGCTCCGGCCCCGGAATCCTGGGCGAACTCCTTTGCGCCGCCTTGAATGTGAACGGAATGCTTTGGCGGACCTCGCCGGCCGCTACCGAGCTCGAGGAGGTGGTGGTGGAGTGGTTGAGGCGGATGCTGGGACTGCCGGAGTCGAACTGGGGGATTATCTACGACACGGCGTCGATCTCCACCCTCCACGCCCTGGCGGCGGCGCGGGAGGTCGTTCCAGGGCTTGACTGCCGTCGGAAGGGTCTCGCTCAAGGGACACAGCCCCTGCGGGTCTACACCTCGGAGCAGGCCCACTCCTCGATCGACAAGGCCGCTTTGGCGCTGGGTCTCGGTCAGGTGGGGGTACACCGGGTCGAGGTCGACGACCGCTTCAGGATGAAGCCCGAGGCGCTGGGGATGGCCATCGAAAGGGATCTTCTCGCGGGCATGCGGCCGTTCTGCGTGGTGGCCACCGTGGGAACCACCTCCACGACCAGCGTCGACCCGGTGCGGCCCATCGCGGAACTGTGCCGGCGATACGGCCTCTGGCTCCACGTCGACGCCGCCTACGCGGGACCGGCCGCGATCCTCCCCGAGATGAGTTGGATTCTGGAGGGGTGCGAGGACGCCGATTCGCTGGTCACCAACCCCCACAAGTGGCTGTTCACGCCCATCGATTGCAGTGTCCTGTTCTGTCGCCGCCCCGAGGTCCTGAGAGAAGCCTTTTCACTGGTGCCCGAGTATTTGCGCAGCGGGGAGCAGGCGACCAACTTCATGGACTATGGCGTCCAGTTGGGTCGACGATTTCGGGCGCTGAAGCTCTGGATGGTCATTCGGTATTTCGGCAGGAAGGGGATCGAGGCGAGGATCCGCCGGCATATCGAATGGGCTCGGCAGCTGTCGTCCTGGATCGACGCCGACCCGGGCTTTGAGAGAATGGCGCCCACTCCCTTCAGCGCGGTGTGTTTTCGGGCGTTGCCGGCGGATCCTTCCGGGCGGGACGGGCCGGCGGCGGATCGATTCAACGAGGAACTGCTCGAAAGGGTCAATCGGAGTGGCGAGGCCTTTTTGTCGCACACCCGGCTGAGAGGTCGATTCGCCCTGCGCCTGGCCATCGGGAATCTGAAGACCACGGAGGATCACGTCCGTAGGGTGTGGGATCTGGTCCGGGAGTTGGCCGCTTCGATGCGGACATCCGGAGTGAGGAACGAGGAGTGAGTGGAATGAGCCGTCCTCGTTTTCGAGGTTCCGTGTCTTTCGCCGTGTTCGGTGTGTTCCGCGCCGGAGCCGCGGAACAGAGGACAGGAGCGAGTGACGAGGCATCCGGGAACCCCGGCATCGCGGAACCTCGGAACGACGTGTGGTGGGTCAGCTTCACTGCCCAAGGGCGGCCAGTTCCTCCTCGACGGTCTCGGCGATGGTCTCGAAAGGAACAGCGCCGCTCAAGGGGCGACCGTTGATGAAGAAGGCCGGCGTGCCGGTTACTCCCGCCCTGGCGCCGTCGCGCACGTCCGCCGCCACTTTGTCGGCATGCATGTGCGAGTCGAGGCACTTGTCGAACCGGGGTTGGTCGAGGCCGAGACTTCCGGCGATTTCCTTGAGCCGGGGAACGGAGAGGTTCCCCTGGTCGGCGAAGATGGCGTCGTGCATCTCCCAGAATTTTCCCTGATCGGCGGCGCAGAGAGCCGCCTCCGACGCGTCCTGGGCCGCATTGTGGACGTTGGGCAGGGGGAAGTTCCGGAAAACCAGCCGCACCTTGTCCCCATACTCCTCGGCAATCTGTTTCAAGGTGGGTCCGACCCGGGCGCAGTGGGGGCACTCGAAGTCGGAGAACTCGACGATGGTCACCGGCGCGTCGACCGGCCCCAAGGTGGGAAATCCATCGGCCTGAACGGCGAAGCGCAGCGGTTCGAGGTGATAGGCGACCTCGTACTTGCGGGCCAGGACCTCGATGTAGTCGATAAAGGTCTGACGGGACTTCTGCTGCGTCAAGAAACGCTCGATCTGGGGAAGGATCGTCTCCCTCGACTCTGTGATCCGGTCCTTGTTGGCCTCGTAGAGTTCCTCGATCTCCTCCTGAGTCGGAGGGCCCACCCGCGCGTTCATTTCGGCGAACAGATCCTGTGTCGTGATGCCCCGCTCGGCCGCCTCCAACTCGAAGAGCCTTTCGGCGACGAGTTCCTTCAGCTTGAGATCCAAGAGTTGGTGCTTCCTCCGCCTCTGGTCCGCCTCGAATCGAAGGCGGTCCAACTCAAGCGCGGCCAACTCACTCTCGATCGCCTTTTCCACGGTCCGGCGGTCGAACTGAATCTCCTGTCCCACGGCCAGAATCTCGGATTGTTCCGGGTCCTGACCCTGGGACGGCGTCACCGACAGAGCACCAACCGCAACCACCGCTGTTACCCAACGCAAGATCATGTTCCTCATATTACCCTGTTTGGCGGTTCGGCGGCGCGAAGGAGTGGGAGCGAGGACCCGGCGCCCGCCACTCGAAACCGCCGCGAGTTTCATCCCTTCGGGTGCGCCCCCGCCCACGGCCACTCACTCCTCGCTCGTCCTCCGCATTGTCAGCCCTCGGGTCTCTGTCCTATAGTAGCCTCCATGGATCCGATTCACGCCAAAGAAGGCTGGTTCGTGTCTCACCTCTTCTATCGGGTGGATCGTTCGCTGTGGGAGGCCGTGGACTCGGCGGAGCGGCGGCGCCGCAAACAACGCTTTCGCGGGTTGATCGACGACTTCCGACTGGGCCGGGACTGCCAGGTTCACTGCTATTCGATCTGGGGGCTCAAGGCCGACTTGGCGGTCATGATGGTCGACCCCGATCTGCGGCATCTGAACCAGGCCGAGGTGGCCTTGTCCACATCCCTCGGAGCGGGCGTGTTGGCGGCGGCAGACTCGTTCGTTTCGATGAGCGAGATCTCCGAGTACATGTCCCAGGACAAGGACTACGACCGGACCCTGCGGAGCAAGGAGGGCCTGACCCCCGAATCCCCGGTCTACCAGCGGAAGATGTCCGAGTTTCGCGAGAGGATGCAGGTGTATATCAACGAACGCCTCTATCCCCGGATTCCGGACCACGAACTGCTTTGCTTCTATCCCATGAGCAAGCGTCGGGGCGATAGTGAGAACTGGTATCTACTCGACTTCGACACCCGCAAGAAGTATATGGCCGGCCACGCCATCACGGGTCGGAAGTTTCATGAAAATGTCAGACAACTGGTCACGGGGTCGATCGGTCTGGACGACTGGGAATGGAGCGTCAGTCTCTTCTCGGACGACCCTTTCTATTTCAAGGAGATCCTGTACGAAATGCGTTACGACGAGGCCAGCGCCCGGTTCGGCGAGTTCGGACCTTTCTACGTCGGCCTGCGCCTCGAGCCGTCGGATTTGTTCGAGCGACTGATGTTGTGAGTCGGTCGCCCGCCGCCGGGAGTTGGGCCGACCGCCCGCGATCGAGGCGACGCGAGGCCCGAAACTCGAAACCCCAACCCGCGCCAATCTTTAAAAGGAGATGGACATGGCCAGACCGATTACGCTTTTCACGGGGCAGTGGGCTGATCTCAGCTTCGAAACAATTTGTCAGAAGGCCCGGGAGTTCGGATACGACGGAGTGGAATTGGCCTGTTGGGGCGACCACTTCGACGTCAAGAAGGCGCTGGAGGACGACCGATACTGCGAGAGACGCTGGGAAGTCCTGAACCGCCATGGGCTGAAGTGCTTCGCGGTCAGCAATCACTTGGTTGGTCAGGCCGTATGCGACCCCGTCGACTCGAGGCACAAGTCGATCATCCCCGGTTATGTGTGGGGTGACGGGGATCCGGAGGGGGTGCGTCGGCGGGCGGCGGAGGAGATGCAGAGAACGGCGGAGGCCGCGGCCCGACTGGGCGTGAAGGTGGTCAACGGTTTCACTGGAAGCAGCATCTGGCCCTACCTCTATTCATTCCCGCCGGTGGCGCCCGACGCCATCGCGGAGGGCTTTCGCGACTTCGCCCGTCGGTGGCTTCCGATTCTGACGGTTTTCGAGAAGTTCGACGTCAAGTTCGGACTGGAAGTGCACCCGACGGAGATCGCCTTCGACATTTCGACGGCGGAGCGGGCCGTCGAGGCGGTGGATCGGCACCCGGCCTTCGGCTTCAACTACGATCCTAGTCACTTCGGCTACCAGGGAGTAGACTATATTGCTTTTCTGAAAGCGTTCCGGGATCGCATCTTCCACGCCCATATGAAGGACGTTTACTGGGCGGAGCGGCCCTGCCGCTCCGGTGTTTTCGGCGGGCATCTCGATTTCGGCCACCCTGACCGGTTCTGGGACTTCCGCTCCCTCGGGCGGGGTCGGATCCAGTTCGAGGAAGTCATCCGAACCTTGAACGAAATCGGCTACGACGGACCGCTGTCGGTGGAATGGGAGGACCCGGGGATGGATCGCGAGTATGGGGCGGCCGAGGCGGCGTCGTTTTTGCGGAAGCTGAATTTCACACCGTCCGCGGTTGCGTTCGACGCGGCCTTCGCCCGGGATTGAGTCAGCCCTCGATCACCTTGACCCACAGTTCGCGCCGGCGGGGGCCGTCGAACTCGCAGAAATAGATTGCCTGCCATCGGCCCAACAGCAACTGGGAGTTCTCGATCAGGATCTGCAGCGAGGGGCGGGTCAGGCAAGAGAGCAGGTGGGCGGGGGAGTTCCCCTCAACATGGCGGAAGGGGACTTGGGGAACCATCGCCTCGAAAGCCCTCTCCAGGTCCGTCGCCACATCGGGATCGGCGTTCTCATTGATGGCGAGCCCGGACGTCGTGTGGGGGCAAAAGAGAACGCAGAGCCCGCTCCGGATCCCTGAATCCCGGACCGCCTCCCGCACTTGACCGGTCACATCCCGAAGTTGAATCCGCCTCTCCGTGGGTACGCTCAGTTGTGTTGTCATAGCCCGAATGATAGCCGAAAGTGGAGAGGGCGGGCGGTGGTCCGGGCTCGCCCGGGGGATGGTTCGCCGGACATGCCCGGGACTCCGCGGGCACCCGCCAGGCTATGTTGGCGCGCCTCCGGAAGACCGTGGTCGGCGCCGAGGATCGCCGCCGGCACCGATCCCGATCAACCGCCCCGATTCAGAGTTCCCAACCCCGGCGGTACTCGCGCCGGAGATAGGTGTTCGCTTCCGGAATATTCGTCACCCTCATGTTCTCGGCGTCGTACACGATCCTTCGACCGGCCCGCAGAGCCACAGCGCCCAGGAGAATGGTCTCGGTCACCGCGCCCGCCTTCAGAAAACTCCCGGGGGACTCCCTCCCGCTCTGGAACGCCTCGATCCAGTTGTCCTGGCTGCGGTCCAAGATCTCGGCCGGAGGTTCCGCGCCGCCCAGATATTCCCGCATCCGCCTCTCGGGAATAAGGCGCGGCCTCTCACACCGGAAGCCGGCGAGGATTTTTCCCCCGTCGCCGACGAACAACATGCCCTCCCGCTCCAAGTCCCCGTTGTCGGCTTCCAGTTCCTCGGGGATCGAAGGCCTCATCCCGCCGTCGTACCAGCAGACCGCGAGTGAAGGCAGATCGTTCTGCGCCGGGAACTTGAAGCGAATCACCGAGGAGTAGGGAAACGCCACGTCGTTCGTCACGCCCCGGCTCACATGGTTCTGGATCGCGCAAGTCGTTGTACCGTTGGCCTCGACACTGGTCGGCGGGGTTTCCAGGCCCAGCGCCATGAACAGCGGCCAGAGGCTGTAGGTTCCCATGTCGGCGACGCTGCCCGCTCCAAAGTCGTACCAACCGCGGAACACGGCGTGGGTATAGTTCGGATGGTAGGGACGGTCCGGTACCGGTCCGAGCCACAGATCCCAATCGAAGCCGTCCGGGATTGGAGGGCTCTCGGAAGGGTT
>CAYRCA010000062.1:9468-13642 GCA_964422565.1 uncultured Acidobacteriota bacterium
GTCGTCCACTGGGGCCAGACGGGTCGATTCGACCAGTTGTGTACCTCGCGCAGCGTCCCGATGGCGCCATCCCTGATCCAGTCGCGGGCGAGATCGTAGCCGCTCCTGCGGCTCCAGGCCAAAAGGTGGGTGCCGACGCCGGTCCGGCGGGCGGTGTCGATCGTCAGGCGGGCCTCGTGCACCCGATTGGCGATGGGTTTGTGGATCACCACGGGTTTGCCCTTCTCCATGGCGGCGATCGAAACGGCGGCGTGGAGATGGTCCGGCGTCATGACCTTGACCGCGTCCAGATCGGTCTCCCTCTCCAGCAGCTCCCGAAAGTCCGCGTAGGCCGAGCATCCCTTGAAGCTGCCGGAGCCGCGGGTCTTGGCGTAGTATTTCTCCACGACCTCTCGCGCGATCTCGCGCCCCCCCGGGATGCCGTCCAGACCCTCTCCCCAGGTGGGGTCATCCAGAACTCTTCGAATTCCGTTCCGGATTCCGTGCAATGACCAGTCCACATAGTCGGTGCTGCTTCGGTTGGGATCGCAGACGGAGACGATCTGAATTCGAGGGTCGGAGATCAGCGGGACCATCTCCCGCAACCCTTGGGTTCCGCAGCCGATATTGGCCAGGGTGAGCTTGTCGCTGGGAGCGACATGGCCCCGTCCGCCCAAAACGTGTCTGGGCACAACCGTGGCGGCAAGGGTGGCGGCGGCCGAGCCTATCAGGCTGCGGCGGGTTATTTTCTTTTCAACCATGCTGACAACCTCCTTCGTTGAGAGGGATAGGCGGCTCCATTCCCTGCTGATCGTAGAGCCCTCGCTGGAAGGGGTCAAGGGAACCCGATTCGCCGGATTTCGGGCGCGGTCGTCCGCGGGTCCAATCCCTTACCGGGCTGGGACGGTGACCGAGGGGGGACACCGGTCCTCCCGTGGCGGTTCGCCGAGCCCCCGGGACGAAAGCTTGAGCGCCGCGTCCAGCACGTCCTGGACCGGAATCGCCTCGATGTGACGGCTCGAGAGGTCGCCTTCCGCCGCTGGACTCCGTTCCGTCGCCGGGACGATGGCGCGGACCGGCGCACCCCGGGGGGTCCAGATCCGCTCGTCGGAGGGTCCGAAGAGCACCACGCTCGGGCAACCCGCCGCCGCCGCCAGGTGCGAGACCCCCGAATCGTTTCCCAGGAAGAGAGCCGCGTTGCCCAGTGTCGCCGTCAGCCGGGGAAGGGAGGGGTTCACCACTCGGCGGCCCCCCTCCGGAAGCTGGACTCCCGCCTCGGCCGGACCCAAACACCAGAGGACCGACCATCCGATCTCCCGAAGCCGCTCCGCCACCCTGCGGAAGCGCCTCAGAGGCCAGTTCTTGGCCCGGCCCCCACTGCCGGGATGGACCACGATCGTTCGACCGAACTCACCGTCCGGGGACTCCGCCAGGGGAGGGAGACGTCCAGCAAGGCGGCGCAGGGGGGCGAGCAGGACCTCGACCTCGGGCGGGTCATGGAAGAGGCCCAGGTGGTAGTCCACTTTCGATTGCCGCCCGGGGGGAAAGGGGGACTGGCGAATGATGCTCCGACAGCCGGTCGCCTCCAGGTTCCGCGCCAGCGGGGACGTCTCGCCGGTGAAGAGGAGAGCCTCGGTTACCGGCTCGGGCGGGGGAGACCAGCCGCCATCGACGAAGAGGCGGGAGAGGTCGGCCCGGTCGAGGTCCCAGACTTCGTCGACGAAGCCCGCCTCCCGGGCCAGGAGTCCATGTTCACGCCGACCCAGGAAGGCGATGGGGACATGCGGAGCCAGCCGTCGCCAGAGACTGACGGCCGGAAGGACGGTCACGAAATCGCCGAGCGCCCCGGCGTGGTAAACCAGCCTCAATCCCACGGCGTTGAATCATTCCTCCGGAAGGGGCGGACGGAGTCCGGAAATCGCACATCCCGGGTCAACCCGGTCCCGGCCGATTCAGCCGGGACCCGAACCGCTGGCCGGATGGCGTCATCAGCCCGTCTTAGCCCTCTCGATGTAGCTTCCGTCGTTCGGATTTACCCGGACGACGTCCCCCTCCTTGATAAACGGGGGTACCTGGACGGTGACCCCGGTCTCCATAACGGCGGGCTTGTAGCTGGCGGAGGCCGTGGCGCCCTTCATATCCGGCTCTGTCTCCACCACGCGAAGGTCGACCGAGGAAGGGAGCTCGACGGCGATGGCCTGTGCGTTGAAGTAGTCCACCTGAATGCGGGCGCCCGGCTGGAGGTAGCTCAGGGCGTCGCCCAGGAGCTCCTCGTTCATGGGGATCTGCTCGTAGGTCTCGGTATTCATGAAGTAGTGGAGGCCTCCGTCGGCGTAGAGGTACTCCATCTCGTGCTGCTCCAGAACGGCCCGATCGACGTTCTCGGTGGCGCTGTACCGGTGCTCGAAGGAGACGCCGGTCGACAGATTCCGCAGTTTGACCTGAACGAAAGCGCGCAGATTCCCCGGTGTTCGATGCTGGAATTCCAGCACGCGATGGGGTTCACCGTTGTGCAGGACGATCATGCCTTTTCGGATGTGACTGGCATTCATATAACGCTTCTCTGGTCGAAGGTTTCGTGATCCCAGCTGACCCGCCGGCGAGAAACCGCGGCTCGGCGGAATCGGCAAAACCCAAATCATATCAAAAGAGCCGGGAGGGCGGCCAAAACGCGCGGGGTCGCCGGGCCACCGGCTCCGACCGCGACAACGGTGGCCCGGAAATTCCGGGCCACCGCGGAGGCGCAACTCGGGAGATCCGGTGCGATCCGTGGCCGGAGATTTTGCTCCGGCCCATAAACCAAGGGAAGCTAAACCGCACGGTATCCACCACCCAGCCCCACCCGCGATCCCACCGAGAGGTATTATTGACAAAATGATCGAGAATCGATCAGCTGGAGGCGACCAGGGCCGGCCGCAGCCGGAGGGAGGACGCTTATGCCGTTCAAGAGAATTCTTTGTGCCGTGGATTTCTCGGATCACTCCAACGCCGCCTTTTACCAGGCGCTCGATCTGGCCGAGAGGAGCGGGGCGAATCTGTTCCTGCTGCATGCCGTGGAGGTCCAGCCGCTGGTTTCTCGATGGTTGGCGCCGGAGGGGCTCAGCCGTTTGACGATGGAAATCGAGGCCAAGGCGCAGGAGGCGATGGAGTCCCTGACGGGGACCGTCCAGGCCCGGCTCGGGGCCCTCAACGTGCGCACCGAGATCACCAGCGGAAGGGCGTTCGTCGAAATTCTGGAGAACGCCCAGGTTTGGAGAGCCGATCTGGTCGTGCTCGGGGCCCGGGGCGCCGGGACTTTGGAGGACGCGGTTCTGGGCAGTACGGTGGACCGGGTGGTGGCGGACTGCGAGTGTTCGGTGCTCATCGTCCGTCAGTGACCATGGTTCCGGGGACTGGGGGAAGCCGCCCGAATCGGGGGAGGGCGCCGGTGGGCGATTTTTCGCTCCGGTGAGGCCCGTCGTCGTAGGTCGCAAGATCGTAGTAGCGCCTTCCGGGGCTGTCTCCCTCGCGACACACCGGAGGCCCCGTCTCCTTTGAGGCGTCCGTTACCCATGTACCCGGTTTTGCACCACTCCCCACCCCAGTCCCCAGCCCCCGAAACCCAGAACCCAACCGTTCCGGGAGTTCACACGCGACTGAGGCGAACGCGGTCGATGCGGTGGCGCTCCATCCGGAGGATGTGGGCGCGCCAGCCGTCGATGGCAACCTCGTCACCCTCCTTGGGGATTCGGCCGGTCTCATTGAGAATCAGCCCGGCCAACGTCTCCCAGTCGTCGTCGTCAAAGTCAGCCCCAATGACCTCGTTGAGCCGGTCGATCTCGATGCGTCCCTCCACCACCCACGAGCCGTCGGGACTCTCGGTGATCGCCCGCTGCGGCACGTCGAGCTCGTCCTCGAGCTCCCCGACAATCTCCTCCAGGATATCCTCTCGCGAGATCCAGCCCGAACAGCCGCCGAACTCGTCGACGACGATTGCGTTCTTGATGCGCTCGCGCAGGAAGTGCTGGAGCAGGTCGTCTACGCGCTTGGCCTCAGGCGCATAGTAGGCCGGTTCGATGAAGTCCTCGAGCTTTCTCGTCCCGTCGTCCTCGCGGAGCACGCGGAAGACATCGACGTAGCCGCTGAGGTTGACGATCCGGTCGCGATAAACCGGGAATCGCGAGAACCCGCTTGAACGGGCGATCGATTTGAAATT
>CAYRCA010000063.1:0-13586 GCA_964422565.1 uncultured Acidobacteriota bacterium
TCCCCGGTCCGCGATCAGATCGCTCGCTGGCGGCGTTGGCTGGCCCGCGGTAGGTAGGCTGCCGGGCGCTGGCGGGCAATCAGAAGGCGGCCGGCGACACTACCCTCCGCTGACCGGGATACGGACAGAATCGAGAATCCGGAATTCAAGATGCCGGGACGACGAAACCCCGAAACTCCGAAACATCGAAAACCCGAAACTCCGAAGGGGCCCATTCAGCATTCGACACACCGCGAAATCAGGGCCAAGTACCGGAAATTCGCCCCTTGGTACGACTGGCTTGAAGGGCTCCCCGAACGGATCCTCGGCGGCGGCCGCGTTCGGCGGCGGCTCTTGAGCCGGGCGAGCGGCCGAATTCTCGAAGTGGCCGCCGGAACCGGCGCCAACCTTCCCCACATGTCGTCGAGTGCTGATCCGGTCCTAAGCGACCTTTCTCGCGCGATGCTGACCCGCGCCGTTCGCAAGGCCGAGAAGCTCGGGGTCAACCCCCTGTGCGTCCAGGCGGCCGCAGAGGCTCTCCCCTTTCCCGGCGGCAGCTTCGACACCGTCGTCTCCGTGCTGAGCCTGTGCACCATCCCCGGCCCGGTGGCTGCGCTGCGCGAGTTCGGTCGAGTGTGTCGCCGCGACGGCCGCATCATCCTGTTCGAACATGGGGCCGGGAACCCGGGATGGCTGGTCCGCTTCCAGGACCGCCGGGCGGCCCGACATGCTGGCGCCCTCGGCTGCTGGTGGAATCGTCGGCACGACCGCTTGGTGCGCGAGGCTGGCCTGCGGGTTATCGAGGAACGACGGCGGTTCCTCGGCGTCTTCTACGAGTTCGCGCTGGCTCCCGGACCCGGTCGGTGAACCTCGCCCATGTCGCGATTTCCCATCGCAACGCCAAGGGGAAAGGCCTCCCCACGCCGCCGGGTCTGGCGATTGATGGAAGGGATCCTCCCGGAGGGCCCGCACACCTGCGATGGTCCCGAAGTCCTCCTCGCGGTCGAGAGCCCGCTATACACACGTCGTACACACGAGAGGCCCGGATGCCGCCTTCGACCTCCGGTTCGGGGAGCCGCGGACGAGTTCGTGCGCAGCGGGCGCGGCCCCGATAGAATGGAAGGCTGATCCGGCATCGTTACGGGGCGGCCCCGGAGGCGATTCGTTCCGGTAAAGCCTTTGATTGTGAAGCAGTTCCGGCGTAGATTCCGTCATATATGCGACGTTGCGCGTTTCTGACCGTGGACATGGGCACCTTGGAGGACTTCGTCTGCGACGACGAACTGGCGTACGCCCCCCTGCGGGATCTGGGATGGGAGGTGGAGGCGGTCCCGTGGCGGCGCCGCGGAGTGGACTGGGACCGGTTCGACGCGGTGGTGATCCGCTCCACCTGGGACTACCAGGAAGATCCCCAGGCCTTTCTTCAGGTGTTGGAGCGGATCGACCGCTCCGCCGCGAGGCTGCACAATCCCCTCGAGCTCGTCCAGTGGAATCTGCGCAAGACCTACCTTCTGGATCTCGCGAGGAGGGGGATCGATGTGGTCCCGACCTGTTGGGGCCGTGGTTTGAATGCCTCCCGAATCAGGAGTCTGTTCGAGCGGCTGGGTGTCGAGGAGATCGCGATCAAGCCGGTGATCGGTGCCAATGCGGACGACGCCTTCCGGCTACGCCTCCCGGTGCCGACCGAGACGGCGGGCGAAGTGGAGCGGAGATTCGAGGGTCGAGAATTCCTGGCGCAGCCTTTTATGGGGAACATCCTGACCGAGGGGGAGTTTTCTCTCTTCTTCTTCGGCGGGGAGCACAGCCATACGATCCTGAAGACGCCGAAACCGGGAGACTTTCGGGTCCAGGAGGAGCACGGCGGGATCATCCGGGCGGTTGAAGCGAGACGAGATCTCCGGTGCGCCGCCCGGCAAGTGATGAGAACCCTGCCCACGGTTCCCTTGTACGCCCGCGTCGATCTGGTCCGCGTCGGCGTCGGCTTCGCCCTGATGGAACTCGAGCTCATCGAACCGGCGCTCTACTTCCGCATGGACCCGGGATCCGCGGAGCGATTCGCCCGGGTCCTGGACGCCCGGATCGGGATGGAATTACAGGGCGTTGGACGCACCGGACCGGTCGGACCCGCCTGAGAAGGCCGACCGGTCGGACGCGCTCACCGGTCGAACTCCGCGAGCACCGGAGCGTGGTCGGAGGCGGTCAGGCCCTCCTTCTTCTTCCGGTACTCCCGGTCGATCTCCACCCGTCGAAGTCGTTCCAGCAGGGGGACGGTTCCCAAGATGAGATCGATGCGCAGGCCCTCGTTCTTGTGGAAAGCCCCGGCGCGGTAGTCCCACCAGGAAAAGGCCCGGCGGTCCGAGTGTTTCTCGCGAAAGAGATCGCGGAAACCCCAGTCGAGAAGCCGTCGAAACCGGGATCTTTCCTCCTCGGTGTGGAAGATGGTTCCCCGTAGCGACTCCTCGTCCCAGCTGTCCAAGCCTGCCGGGCAGATGTTGAAGTCGCCACACAGAACGGCTGGCAGCGTCGGGTCGAGAGACTGCTCGACGAACCGCCCCAGGGCGTCGAGCCAGTCGAGCTTGTGGACGTAGTCGGGATGGGTGATGGCCTTCCCATTGGGACAGTAGATGGTGGTGAAGACGATCGAACCGAAACGGCCCGACAACAGCCGCGCCTCGTCCGAGAAGGGGCCGGGCAGGCCGCGCTGGTGCAACTCCGCCGGTTGCCGCCCGAGGATGGCAACGCCGTTCCAGGCCTTCTGCCCGTGGACGAGCGCCCGATACCCCTCGCGGGCGAACTCCTCGCGGGGGAACTGGTCTCCGGTAAGTTTCAACTCCTGCAACCCCACGATGTCGGGTCGGCGGGCCCGCAGCCAATGCAGGACGAAATCGAGCCGGGCCCGAAGGCCGTTCACGTTCCAGGTGGCGACGAGCACACCGGGTAGTCTACCCCGTTCGGAGCCGAAGCGGGAGATTTCAGTTGCCGTAGCCCTCGGGCTCCAGTCGCGAACCGCACGAACCGTACGAATTTGTGGCCACGTGCGCGGCCGCGGTGATTCGGTCATTCGCCCCAATTCGTGCGATTCGCGTCCAACCAAGAGCGACGGGGCCGAGACCCGAGCCGGCCGTCCGCCGAGATTCCATGCCCCGGAGGGCCGTGATAATAATAGAGGTCTTATGCGCGCATATCGAACCTTGGCGATCGCTGTTTTGGGGGCAAGTCTCGCCTCGGCGAACCCGCTCCGGGCCGAGGACTTTTTCCCCTTCTCGGTCTGGTACAGCGGGGGAAAGGCGCGGGCGCCCATGCTCGAGCCGGTGGACGAGGGCAGTCGGGAGCGCTGGCGGGCGGACCTGGAGCAGATCAAGCGGCTCGGCTTCAACACCGTCCGCACCTGGGTGGAGTGGACCGCCAGCGAGCCCCGGCCGGGCGAGTACGACTTCTCCAACCTGGAACTGCTGGCCGAGCTGGCCCAAGAGGTGGGACTCAAGCTCTTCATCCAGGTCTACGTCGACTCGGCGCCCGACTGGGTGGGGGACCGTTGGGCCGACGCCCGCTTCGTCGCCCAGAGCGGCGCGGTTATCCCCTCGCAGGCGGCGCCCGGATTCTGCTTCGATCACGGGGAGGTTCAGGCGAAGATCCTCGACTTTTACCGCCGGGTGGCTCGTGTGGCGACCCGTTATCCCAACTTCATCGGCTGGGATTTGTGGAGCGAACCCCACATCATCAACTGGGCCATCATCGACTACGTGCCCAACGCCACCTTTTGCTACTGTCCGAGCAGCATTCGCCGCTTCCGGCGGTGGCTCGAGGCCAAGTACGGCGATCTCGAGGGCCTCAACCGGGCCTGGTACCGCACCTTCACCGACTGGGAGCAGGTGGAACCGCCGCGGTTCGGCACGATCCTCTCCTACACCGACTTCGTCGACTGGCGTCTGTACGTGCGAGAGAAGCTGGCCGAGGACCTCCGGCTCCGTCACGAGGCTGTCAAGGGCGTCGATCCGACGAAGGTGACCACGAGCCACGCGGCGGTACCCGGTCTGTTCACCAGCCCTCTGATGGGGGTGGGCTCGCCCGACGACTGGCTCATGGCGGAGGCGGCGGACTACTGGGGAACCTCGATTTATCCCAAACATTCCTTTCCGGCGCGGCACTGGAGCCTGTTGACCCTGACCTCCCTGATGGACTTCGCCCGCTCCTCGGGGAGGCACAAGCCGGGCTTCTACGTGGGCGAACTGCAGGCCGGCATGGGGATTCGCGGTACCGTGGTGGGGAATCCGGTAACCGCCGAGGACCAGCGGCTGTGGGCTTTGGGCATGCTCTCCCGGGGCGCCCGGGCCATCAACGTCTACGCCTACTACCCCATGAGCAGCGGCTACGAGGCGGGCGGCTACGGCCTGATCGAGCTGGACGGCACGGTGACGCCCCGGGCCGAGGCGCTGGGGAGGCTCGCCTCCATGGTTGACCGGAACCGCGAGCTGTTCCTCTCGGCCCGGCCCTCGGCCGCCGAGGTCGCCGTAGTCTACAATCCGTTGACCTATTTGGTGGGGGGCGAGCAGCACCTGAGCCCCGCCGGAGCGGTGCGCGAGTCGTTGCAGGGGATTTACCGGGCTTTCTGGCGGCGGAACGTTCCCGTCGACTTCGTTCACCTGCGGGAGATCGAGGCGGGGGAACTGGACGGCTACAAAGTCCTCTTTCTTCCCTATCCTCTGATGCTGACCGAGGCATCGGCCGAGGGACTGAAGCGCTTTGTCCGCGACGGCGGCACCCTGGTGACAGAGGCTCGCTGCGGCTGGAACGACGACCGCGGGTTCTCGCAGGACATCATTCCCGGATTCGGCCTCGACGATGTCTTCGGCGTCCGGGAGGGGCGCCTCAAGATGGAGGAGTCGGTGGAGTTGGCGCTGACCGAGGCCGGGACTCGCTTCGCCTCGCAACCGGCGGGAACCGTGGTGCGGGGAATAGGAATCCGGGGAAATCTGCAACCCTACCCCGGGACGGAGGTCCTGGGCGAGTTCCGTGACGGTGCCGTCGCGATGACGAGCCGCTCCTTCGGCGACGGACGGGCGATCGTGGCGGGTACGTTTCTCGGAATGGCCAACGGGCAACAGCCGGATGAGGCCACCGAGGAGCTTTTCGCTGCCGCCGCCCGCTCGGCGGGCGTGAAGCCGGTCCTCGGGCTGGAGCTACCCTTAACCGATCTTCCCGTCGAGGTCCGTTTGCTCGAGTCGGCCGCCGGAAAGCTGGTCTTCCTGTTCAATCACCGCGACGAACCGGCAACCGTCGACCTTCCTTTCGAGAGGCTGACCGACCTGGAGACGGGCGAGGAGCTTGCGGGTGATGGCCTGACGCTCCCACTGGGCCAGATTAGAGTGCTGCTCGCACCCTGATACGGGTACCTGTACAAGACATCCGACTCGGGAACACCGACTCGTCCACCTCCCGCCCACTCCCCACCCCGCTTCAGTAACTCCCCCGCGGAACCGGAGTTTCTGTCTCTCAACCTCCCCCCGCCGGGGGTGGGGCGCTCACCTCTGGCTCCCCGTCCCTCCACGCCTCCGTCAGGATGCGCATCCCCCGGCGGGGGTTGAAGAGCGCGTTGACGCTCATGGCGCACTCGTAGGTGCACTGGCAGCCCAGTTCGTTCTGGAAGCGGCGGGCGGCCTCGGCCCGGGCGGACCGCCAGAGGGCCGCGAGGTCGCCCCCGAAGTCACGTATGTTGCCCATTCGGCGGTCCAGAGTCTCGCACAAGTACACTTCGCCCGTCTCGCTCAGAACACCGATCAACTCGCCAGCGTAGCAGGGCGAGACGCGCCGTTCGGCGCCGGCCGCCTCCGAGACCAGGCGGTAGACTCCCGCCTCCTTGGCGATCACCAGTCGGTCCATCCATCCGTCGCGGAGCCGGTGTTCGCGCCGATACCGCAGCGCGCGCCGGGAGAAGCGCCGATAGATTTCCGGGTCCACCCCCATCAGGGAGGGGTCCAGCGGTTTGCCGCGGGCCAGGGTGACGGTGACGGCGTCGGGTTGGAGTTCCCGCTCCAAGTAGTCGAAGAACTCGTCGAGCCGGTGCTGGTTGGCGGCGGAGACGGTCAAGGCCACCCCCACCGACAGGTTGGAAAAGTGGGGCTTGAGCTTCTTGAGCTCGTGGAGGGTTTCCACCGCCCGGGCGAAACTCTTGGGATTCTGCCGGACGTGGTCGTGCACGTCGGGAGGGCCGTCCAGGGAGACACCGGTCGCGACGCGGGCCCGTCGCACGCGTTGCAGCAGTTGCTCGGCCCGCTCGACCGTCTTGTCGACCAAGAGGCCGTTCGACGGAATCTGCAGGTTGCGGACATGGGAGAAGCGCTCGAAGGCCTCGGCGATCTCGGGAAGGTCCTTGCGCAGGTAGGGCTCTCCCCCGGTCAGGGAGACGGACAGCAGGTTGGGCAGGGAACGCGCGACGGCCTGAAACTCCTCCAGCGTCAGCTCGTCCTTCTTCCGGTTCAGCTCCTCCCAGTAGAAGCAGTGGCGGCACAAAAGGTTGCACCGGGAGGTGACGAACACAATCAGGTTGACGGGCGGTCCGTCCTTGACGAGGAGGCGGCGGGCGATGCCCAGGTCCTTCACGAGGCGGCGAGCCATGTTGGGGTCATGGTAGCACGCCGGGGGTGGTTGACGGCGTTCCGAAGTTCCGGGGTTTCGAGGTTCCGGAGGACAACGGCGGAGGCCACTCGGTGAAATCCGTGCGTATCCTTGGGCGGAGAATCCGCTCCTGGCTGGGGGCTGGGGTGGACCGGACCTGGGCAACGCGCCCCCGTATTTGCCGCTCCTCCTCACCCAGCCCCCGTGCGCAGCCCCAACACCCAGTCCCGCGGTCTTGATCCGGCTGAACCTTTTCCCTCCCGCCTCCGTTTATTGGAGTCGAAGGAGAGATTTGATGAACCTGAAACGAACTGCGTTGCTGACCTTGGGATTCTTCCTGTCCCTCTGCGTGATCGAGGCCTCGGGGCAGTGGCTGCACGTGCGGGTCGAGGAGGCGGGCAAGGGGGAGAGCGTGCGGATCAACGTGCCTCTCGCTCTGGCCGAGACGGTTCTTTCCCTCGTCAAGTCCGACGACTTCGAGCGGGGTACCCTTAAGATCGACTCCGGCGAGTTCACCGTGGTTGAGTTGCGCGAGGTGTGGGAAGTCGTCAAGGCCGAGGGAAGTTACGAGTTTGCGGCCATCGATTCCAGGACGGCGCAGGTCCGGGTGGCGCTCGAGGAGGACTACCTTGTCGTCCGGTCTCTGGAGGGCTCGGAAAAGGAGGTCCTGGTTACCATCCCGATCCGGGTGGTGGACGCGTTGTTGTCGAGTGGAGGGAATGAGCTGGATGTCCGGGCGGCGGTCGCGGCGCTGTCGGCGGCGGGACACGGAGAGCTGGTCCGGGTCAAGGACGGCGACACCTCCGTGCGGGTCTGGATCGATGGGAGCAGTTCGGGGCGGTAGGACCGCGGGCCCGGAAGGGAGAGGTGCATGTTGCTGAAAGTGGGCGCGGGATTACTGGCTGGATTCCTGGGCTTGACGACCGCCGGCGCGCTCGTTCTCTTCCAGGGCGGAGTCGCGACGGTGTACGTCAAGAAGGACGACGTGAGATTCTGGCTGCCGGTGCCGGTCGCCGCCGCGGAGATCGCCCTGCGCTTCCTGCCCGAATCGGAGCGGAGAAACATCCGCCGCGAACTGGAGCCCGTTCGGCCTGTGATGGAGGCGGTCTTAAGGGAGCTGGAAGGGTGTCCCGACGTGGTGTTCGTCGAGGTGCGAACCCCCGATGAGGACGTCAGGGTGGCGAAAGAGGGCGGAGATCTGGTGGTGAACGTGGAGTCGGGCCGAGGCGATACCGTGCGGGTCAAGGTTCCCTTCCGGTCTCTGAATCGGGTCTTCGCCACCCTCGCGGGTTGAATCGCCGGATAGGGAGGGTCCTCCCAACGCTACGTCCTCACCGTTGAGAGCAGGAAGAGGGCGGTGCTTCCAAAGAGGACGTTGGGGCCCCAGGCCGCCAGTATGGGGGCCAGCAAGCCGCTGGCGCCGAGAACGTCGAAGACGCCGCCGGCACCCCAGTAGAGGATGCCCAGGAGGACCCCGGCCGCCACCCCGTACAAGGCCCCTTTTCGACCCACGCTCAGGGCGAAGGGCACACCCAATACGACCATGATGAGGTTGACGATGGGGAAAGACAGTTTCTTGTACAGTTCCGTCTTCAAGTAGTCGACGTCGAGGCCACCGATCTGAAGGTCGGAGATGTAATCCCTCAGTTCCAAGTAAGTCATCTTGCCGGACTCCCGAACCTCTTGGGCGAAGAACTCCGGTTTCTCCGGAAGAGCGAGGGAACGAGCGACGAAGCGCTCGAAGGAATCCGCCCCGAAGTCTCGGCGCCAACCGTTGAAAAGCATCCACTCCTGCAAGGCTCCATCCCATTCGGCGCGTTGGGCCTGATCCACTTCGAGGAGAACACTCTCCGCCAGGTCCAGTCGATAGATGAATAACCCGGCAAACTCATCCCGCGGGGAGCCGAAGAGGCTGTAGTGGTACAGGCGGCCCTCCTCTCCGAAAATCCACCGTCGACCCGGCTGGATGGTCTGAACCGGGTTACCCTTGATGATGTTTCGCAGGTTGTCCTGTCGTTGATTGGCATAGGGCAGAACGTACTCCTGCATCACGAAAACGATACCGGTGATCAGCAGGCACAGCACAAGGACCGGCATGGCAATCCGGTAAACGCTGATTCCGCACGACTTGAATGCAATGATCTGATTGAATCGCTCCAGCGAGCCGAAGGTGACCAGGGTGGCGATCAGGATCGAGATGGGGATGAGCACCAGGAGGAAGCGAGGCTGCAGGAAGAAGAAATACTCCAGCACCAGGCCGTAGGCAATCTCGTTCGCCACGATATCGTCGATGATCTCGAAGAAGGTGAAAAGACAGACCAGCGCCGTTACGACCGCCAGGGTGGCCAGGAGGTGGAGCAGGAAGAGACGAACCATATAGAGGTCGATGATCCGGGCGATGCGGAGTCGGACGCCGGGTAACCGCCGCATGCCGCTCCTCAGTCCGCCCGCCGCCCTCAAAGCGGCGACGACGAAGCGGGTCGCACGACGGATGAGGTCCATCAGCCTCAGGGCGGGTCGCGTGTTGGCCAGACGGTGACCCATGAGCCATTCCCGGTCCGCTCGGCGCAAGGTCACGAGGGCAAGACCCACCATGACAATGTTTGTCCCCCAAACGCCGATCCCGACGGGGATCACCTCGCTCCGGCTGAGGGTGCTACCGGTGGCGAAAAGGACGTAATAGACGAAAGCGATGACAATGCTCAGAACGACACCGTATCCCCGACCCGCGCGGGGCGCCCGGATGCCGAGAGTCACCGCCAGAACTGCGAAGATGATGCCGGACAGGGGCAACGCGGCTCGGCGGTTAAGCTCCACCAGGCTCGACCTGCGCTCCCCGTCCGACCCTTGCCGCAGGTCGGCGAGGAGATCCGCCGTGGTCTTGTCGCGCGGTCGCTTCACCCTTTCCTCATCCTCCTCCTCGATGGTCATTTCCAGGGGAATGTCCAGGGTGCCGAAACGGCTGATGGTCACCCGCTCCGGCGTATCGATCGCGAAACCGTAGGCCGTGCCTTCCTCGAAATGGAACTGAAGCCGTCGAGTCCCCTCTTCCGCCACCGCTCGTCCCGTGTTGGCCAGGATGATGCGTTTCTCCCCCTCCACGGTCGAGTCGGCCAGGAAGATCCCCTCCCAGGTGCCGGTCCTCGGGTCCACGTCTTCCACGTAGAGAAGAGTTCCGGGAAACTCCTCGAAGAAGATTCGCGGCTTGATATGCGTGAAGACCGGCGAGACTCGGATCTCGTGCCGCAACATCCGGAGCTTCCAGTTGGCCTCGGGAAGAGCGACGAAGGTGAGGGCGGCGGTGATCACGGTGACCAGAACTCCCGTCTTTAGCACCGGCCAGAGCATCTGGTGGACACTGACGCCCCCGGACCGCATGGCGATGATCTCGCTGTCGGAGGAAAGCCGACTGAAGCCGATCAGCGTTCCGATCAGGAAGGCGAAGGGGATGGTGAAGATGAGGATGCTGGGAAGTAGGTAGACCACCGCCTTGCCCACGGTGGCCAGCTCGGCGTGGCGCCGGATCAGCAACTCGGCCAGGCGGCCGAACTCCCGGGTGAAGACCACGAAGGTGAGCACGACCAACGTGACCAGGACGGGGCCCCGGGTTTCCAGCTTGATGACTCGATTGAGGCGTCTCATGCCGCTCGCTTTCGATTCTAACAAAGGGCGGGCGGCGCCAAGCGAGACGCAAAGACCCGAAATGTGGTAAAGACGGCGGGAACCAATTGAAGACCACGAGCACAAGGAGTGGACGGAGGACCCTGGGGTTGTTTCTGGGACCCTCCTGCTTTCTGATCCTGCTGCTGGCGCCGGCGCCCGAGACGTTGTCCTGGGAGGCCCGGGGCGTCGGGGCCGCGGCGGTCCTGATGGCGGTCTGGTGGATCACCGAGGCAATCCCGATACCCGCGACGGCTCTTCTGCCCATCGCCCTGTTTCCTTTTCTCGGCGTCATGGCGGCGTCCGAAGTGACCCTCGCCTACGCCAACCACCTCATTTATCTCTACTTGGGCGGGTTCCTGATCGCGGCCGCCATCGAGCGGTGGAACCTGCACCGGCGTATCGCCCTGAACACGATCCGGATCGTGGGCGTCAGTCCGGCCCGGATCACCCTGGGCTTCATGCTGGCAACCGCCTTTCTCTCGATGTGGATCAGCAACACCGCCACCACCATGATGATGCTCCCCATCGGGCTGGCTGTCGTCAACCAGGCCTGGAGCCTGATGCCCGGACGCGGCCAGGGTGGAGCGGATGCGGATATCCGCCGCTTCAATTTCGGAACCGGCCTGATGTTGGGCATCGCCTACGCCGCCTCCATCGGCGGCGTGGCCACGCTGATCGGCACGCCCCCCAACGCCATTCTCGTCGGCGTCGTGGAGGGAACCTACGGACGAACCATCAGTTTCGCCGCTTGGATGGAACTGGGCGCGCCCTTGGCTGCGATCATGCTCGTCACGGCGTGGCTCTACCTGACCCGCGTGGCCTGCCGAAGCGAGATCGCCTCTCTGCCTGGAGGGGTCGAGCTGATCCGCTCCCAGTTGCGGGAATTGGGTCCCGTGTCCCGGGAGGAGAAGTGGGTGCTCGGGGTGTTCGCGGCGGTGGCCGCGGCTTGGATCCTGCGCGGCCTGGTCTCGCTCGAAGGGCTGGAGTCGGTGCACGACTCGACCATCGCCATCGCGGGAGCGCTCCTCCTGTTCGTGATTCCCTCCGACTTTCGCCGCGGGGTGTTTCTGCTCGACTGGAAGACGGCCTCGCGGGTGCCCTGGGACATCCTGATCCTGTTCGGCGGCGGGTTCGCCCTGGCCGGCGGTTTCAGTCAGAGCGGCCTGACCACCTGGATCGCCGGGGGCCTGACGGTTCTGCAGGGGTTTCATCCCCTCCTGCTGATCGCCATCGCCGCCTTGCTGGTCATTTTCTTGACCGAGTTGACATCCAACTCGGCGACGGCCTCCCTGACCCTGCCTGTGGTGGCGGCGGTGGCCGAGGCCATGGAGTTGCATCCTCTCGGTCTCATGGTGACGGTCGCCATCGCCGCCTCTTTTGCTTTCATGATGCCGGTTGCCACCCCGCCCAACGCCATCGTTTTCAGCAGCCGGTACATCACCATTCCGCAGATGGCGCGGATCGGCCTTGGCCTCAACCTGCTGGGCTTCGCGTTTCTTCTTCTGACGATCGCGGTCTGGTTGCCCTGGGTCTGGGGTCTCGAGATCGGGCAGTTCCCCCTCGAGTTTCGCCGCTGATCTCCACGAGGCCGTGTCGATCGCCCCGAACGTGTATTCCCCGTCAACCGGGGTGATGTAACTCGCCCCCATCGGAGAGGGCTGTGGAGGCCCCGAAGATCTCCGCGAAGACACTCCGGATCGTCCTCTTGACCTGGATCATGGAGACGGTACCCCCGCCGACGGTCTCCAGGGAGACGACGGGGCAGGACTCGATGCCGCACGGGTTGATCAGGCCGAAGTACCGCAGGTCGGTGGAGACGTTCAGGGCGAAGCCGTGCATGGTGATCCAATTGCGCACCCCGACACCGATGGAGGCCAGTTTGCCTTCCCGCGTCCAGACCCCGGTGAGCCCCTCCCGGCGAAAGGCCTCCACTCCGAACTCGGCCGCCGTTCGGATCAGGCAGCGTTCCAAGTCGCGCAGGAATCGATGCAGATCCCTTCGGCGCCGGCGCAGGTCCAGAAGTGGGTAGCCGACCAGCTGGCCGGGCCCATGATAGGTGATGTCACCCCCCCGGTTGATCCGGACGACGGCAATCTTGTTTCCGTCGAGGTCCCGATTGGAGAGAAGGTTGGTCTCCCGGCCCCGCCGCCCGAGGGTGAAGACGTGGGGGTGTTCCAGGAGGTAGACCGTTTCGTTGGCCCGGCCCGACGCTATCTCGGCCAGGGTCGCCGCCTGCAGCGCCAAGGCTTCGTCAAAGCCTACCGTCCCCAAGTCCTGGAAACGCATGGTCTCCATTCTAATTCCGCATGGAATTTCGAGTTTCCGGGTTTCGTCGCTTTCGTGCGGAGAATCTTACGGGGGATCCAGACGTTGAGGGACTTGTCGAGTCCGGCCTGAGATTCGAATTTTGCGGTCCGGCGTCCGGAGTCCGGACGGGGACCACGGTGTCGGACCCGGCCCCCGCTCCCTTTCCGAAACTCGAAACCCGCGCCCACCCCTCCGTCAGCCGGCGATGGATTGGACGTCGGACAGGGACAGGTCCGCGTCGCGGCGCAGGGCTTCCGCCTTGTCGGTCCGCTCCCAGGTAAAGCCCTCGTTCTCCCGGCCGAAGTGGCCGTAGGCCGCCGTCTTGCGGAAGATGGGCCGCCTCAGGTCGAGGGACTCGATGATCCCCCGGGGGGTGAGCTGGAAATGTTCGCGAATCAACCGGGTGATCTCGTCGTCGGAAAGGCGTCCCGTGCCGAAGGCATCGACCATGACGGAGACCGGCTCGGCCACGCCGATGGCGTACGCAAGCTGGATCACCAAGCGCTCGGCCAAGCCCGCCGCCACGCAGTTCTTGGCGATGTAGCGGGCCATATAGGAGGCGGACCGGTCGACCTTCGAGGGATCCTTGCCGGAGAAGGCCCCACCGCCGTGGCTGGCGACGCCGCCATAGGTGTCCACGATGATTTTCCGGCCCGTGAGTCCGCAGTCCCCCTGCGGACCGCCCACCACAAAACGGCCGGTGGGATTGATGAGGTACCGCGTTCGGTCGTCCACCATCCCGGAGGGCATCACGCGGTCGATGATGTGCTGCCTGATGTCGTCGCGCAGCGTCTCGTTCGACACGTCGGCGCTGTGCTGCGTCGAGACCACGACGGTATCGACCCTGACCGGCCTGCCGTCGACGTATTCGACCGACACCTGCGATTTGCCGTCGGGCCGGAGATAGTCGAGCACGCCGTCGCGCCGCGCGCACGAGAGTCCCTTGACGAGCTTGTGCGCCAGCATGATCGGGAGCGGCATCAGCTCGTCGGTTTCGGTGCAGGCGTAGCCGAACATCAGCC
>CAYRCA010000064.1:0-13582 GCA_964422565.1 uncultured Acidobacteriota bacterium
TCCCGGGTTCGCGGAGGCTGCCCTCAATCTGGGCGTGCTGCTGGGGGAGGCGGGGTCCCGGGAGGCGCTGCACTGGTGCCGGGAGGCCGTCCGGTTGCGGCCCGACGACGAACGGTACGCGTATACCCTCGCGTTTTACCTCGACAGGTTCGGCGAGCCGGACGAGTCGGCCTCGGTTTTGCGACGCCTGCTCACGGGGGGGACTTCACAGGCCTCGGCCTATGCTCTGCTGGCTCGAATTCTCGAGGAAGGGGGAAACCCTCTCGAGGCGCAGGCCGTCTACCGCCAGGCAGCGGAGAACGTACGCCTCACGCCGGCGGAGCGGAGATGGTTCACCGACCGACTCTCCCCAGGCCCTTCAATCCAGTAAACTAAGTGGCGCCAACCCGAGCCCCCTTGGGACCTCACCTCGAGGAACTGGCAACGACCCTGGTGCGGCAAGGCTATTCCCACCAGACCGTTCGCAACTATCTCTGGGCCATCGCAAAGTTCGGAGATTCGCTAGGGTAGCCAACCGGACAATACTGTTTAGAATCACCCTGGTTCTTGTTGGGCCGGCGGCGCGGCCAGGTCGCTCATCGACTTTCCGACTTCTCGGCGCAGACGATACAGTTCGGCACGCTCGGGTCGAACCGCAGCCGGGCCTCCGCGATTTCTTGTCCGCAGATGACACAGTATCCGTATTCGCCCGATCGAATCCTCTCCAAGGCAGCCTTGATCCGTCTGGACTCCGCTTCAGACAGGCGCGACGTCGCCTGAGACATCGCCTGCTGTTGAAGGGCATCCATTCGCGACAAGCGCCCCATTCGCGCTTGATCGAGTTCAACAACAGCCGCACTCTCCTTCCGCGACTGGTCGACGGCGGCGAGCGAACCAAGACGCCCCTTCAGCCGTTCTTCGAAGTAGCTCAAATCGAGGTCAGCACGCATCAGGGGTCTTTCTCCTCCAGAGAGCCCGCCGCTGATTCTTCTCGACGGCATTCTCTCCGCCTCATTCCAGTGCTGGAGCGCAGTGACGCTCCTAAACTAATTCGTCTCAAGGAGCCCGACACTCACCAAAGTGCCGGTCGGGGCGCACTTGAAACCCTCCAATAACGGATTCAATATCAGCCCGTTAACCCAAGCGGAAAGGGCTGCCGCCGCGGGACTCCTAACGGGACGACGCCAAGAGGATCGTCACCGGATCCGAGCTCCGATTCTCCCAACGGTGAGGCCGGTCGGTGGGAATGACGATCGAATCCATGGCAGTCAGTTCCTGCTCGTGATTGTCGAGTGTCAGGACCACCTGGCCGTTGAGTACCAGCGCGAACTGCGGGTCCGGATGCGACTCGGGGCTCTTGCCGCTCTTTCCGTGAGGACCCAGGGTGATGAGGACGGCTTCCATCCGGCTGTCGACCGGAGACGGGATCAGGACCTCGATCCGGGCTCGGGACCACAGACTCTCCAGCTGCCGGCGGCTTCCCTTTCTTCCAACGTAAGGAGCCCCCGTCTCAAGATCATTAAAAAGCTCCGACAGGCGGATCCCGACGGCCCGAGCCAGCTTCCCAAGCGAGGCGATCGATGGAGAGGCCTGCCCCAGCTCGACCTGAGAGACGAAGCTGGCCGAGAAGCCGGCGCGTTTCGCCACGGTCCGGACTGAAAGACCCTGTTCCTCCCGGCACCTCCGCAGAGCTTCCCCGAGAGTCGCTTCACCTTGAGCCGTCATCGGTCCTGTCTCAGGGGAGACGCTCTCCGAACACTCGCCCACTCGCCCCGCCTTTCTTGACCGAGCGTACAGTGACACTGTACACTTGTCAATCGGTACCCCGGCCGCGCCCCCGGCATCGACTGCGTTTACGAAGGGCGCCCTGGTGCCCCTGATCGGGCAGGTGGCCATGGACAACCCCACGTCCGGGCAAACATCCTCTGCCCCGGTCCGGTGGATACGCCACTGATCCGGGAATAGGCGGCGGCGCTCTTTCTCGCGCACGACGACGACTCGCTGGATTACGGGCGCCGCTTTCCTCTCGACAGGCAGGGATGCCTGTCCTCCCCGAACCGAACCTCGGCGTTGTGGGCGGAGATCCCGAACCTGCCGCCGATCTCGGTCCACGAATAGCCGAGCACCCTCAAAACGAACATCCGCCTGACCTTGGCGTCCATGTAGCCGGTCAACTGTTCGAAAAGGATTTCGTCTTCCATCCGTGAGGCCCAATCGTGTCCGCCGATTTGCAGCGACTCGAGCGGCTCGAGGCTCCCCAGGTATTGAATCCTCTGTTCTCTATTCCTCCGCTCGGCATGTTTTCGTACGAACGACCAGTAGAGATAGGCCTCGATGTTCCGATGTCCCGGACCCCGTCGCCCTCCTGCTTTTGCCGGATCGCTCGGGAAACCGAAATGGGCCACCCCTTCCAGAATCTCGACGCTGTCCGTAACGGATCTTGGTCAACGATTTCCTGAACTGGGCGTGGGCCCGCCACGACAACCTTCTCAGCTCGTACATCCGACCACTCTTCGTACTGCCGTTCTGCTACTTTGCGTACAGGAAGAGCGCATGGGGCGTGGCGCTGACCATCGTGGCGGTTTTTTCGAGCATGTTCTGGTTTCCACCACTGGCCGCAACGGATCCGCGTGCGGCCGCGTTCTTGGCCATGGAGCGGCGGTACATCACGGGGTCCTGGACCCTCAACAAGGACGCGATGACGGCGCTCGTCCCCGTCTGGTTCATTGCCTTGGCCTGGGCGTTTTGGCGGCGCTCGTGGCCGGCTGGGTTTCTCGTCATCGACTTGGGCGCGCTACTCAAAGTCATCTGGAGTTCCTACTTCGCCGGAAGCGGTGCCTTGAGCATCATTCCGGCAGTCGGTCTGGGGGCCTTGGTGATCAACGGCGTGATGCTGTATGCGTATCAGCGGGTTCGTCGACGGGCCGGTGATGCGAACAAAGTTCTGCACGCTAGAAAGATCGGGAAGAAAGTCCTGGCTCCTTTCCACCGGAGCCGCTATACTGCCGACAACCTCGACCGGCATTGTCTCAACGGGGTAGCTTCGGCGGTGCCTCGTGCTCCGCCCGCAGCCATAATGACGCGGGGAGGTAAAATGCGGAGATTCCTGCTTGCCGCCTTTCTCTTGGCCGGATTCATCGACGTGCTCCGGCTTGGATTGTACGACCCGCTGCACGGGAGGGCCGAGTTCTCGGACCCGGACCGCAGGCTCGCCGCTCTGCTCCTGGATCTTTCCGAGCAACCATATGTACGGCGCTGGCTCAAGCGCTCGCTGCAATTGGTCCAGAACAACCTTCACCTCGCGCAATTCGTCGACAGGGTGGAGGACAACGATTCCCCTCCGCGGCGAGCCACGGCGGAAGACCCGTTCCGCCTGACCTTTCCCCACGCGCCGAACGGACAGGCGGGCGACTTCACGATCACGCTTAGTGTCATCGTGATCAACAACTCGGGAGCCGACACCGCCGGAAAGATCCTCGTGCGCCAGGACGACGGGGGTCCGATGGAGATCTCCACCAACCTGGGAGTGGCCGGCGAGTTCGATTTCGTTCTTCCGCCGGGTGAAATTCTGCGGCTGGAAACTGACGGCATCGGCGACCTGCGGGTTGGATGGATCGAAGTCGTGTCGGACGTTCGGCTCTCCGGATCCGGGACTTTCTCCATCCTGGACG
This sequence comes from uncultured Acidobacteriota bacterium, assembly GCA_964422565.1. GTDB lineage: Bacteria > Acidobacteriota > UBA6911 > RPQK01 > JAPXNP01 > CAYRCA01. Next base: position 3,651 of record CAYRCA010000064.1, read on the forward strand.
CAGGTGGTGCGGTCCTCTCCAAGGTGGGAATCGGAGACTCGATCCGCGGCGACCAGCTCATGATCTTCGTCGACACCACGCAGGGGAAGAATACCGGGTTCGCCGTGTGCAACCCGGATCCGGAAACCGCGGTGGGGCTGGTCTACGAACTGCGGCGGCTGGACGGGACGCCGGTCGCCTCAGTGGACGATGAATTGCCCCCCCTGGGGCAGACGGCCCAGTTCGTGACGGAAGCCTTTCCCCCGGCGGAGTTCCCCGAGGTGGACTTTTCCAATTTCAGGGGCGTTCTCGTCGTGTCCTCCCAGGACGTGGATGTTTCGCTCGTCACCCTTCGCACCCGCGGGGTCAACTTCACATCGTTGCAGCCGGCGGGTACTCGGAGTGGGACGTCGGGAAGCGAGAGCGTCCGCCTCTACTTCGCCCGCATCGGAGACGGAATCTTCGGCGGCCTCGGATTCCAGAGTTCCGTCATTCTGCTCAACAACTCGGCCAGTGACCTCACGGCTGTCGTGGAGTTCTTCAAGGCGGACGGTCTCCCGCTCGCCGTGCGAGTGGGCGCCGAGAGTGCCGACCGATTCACGGTCCAGATTCCTGCCGGAGGGGGAGTCGAGCTGCTTACGGACGGCAGTACGGACCCGGGGGTTACGGGCTGGGCTCGCGTGTCGAGCGCCTTCGAGCTCGATGGGAGTGCCACCTTTACCATCACCGACCGCACCACGGGCGCCTTCGTTTCCGAGGTGGGGGTTCCGGATTCCCGGTTAACTCCCGTCTCCGTAGTGTCCGCCCGAGAACTGGGTCCGATTTCGACGGGAGTCGGACTGACCAATCCCGCCGATGTGCCGGTGGAGGTCCGGCTCAGGCTCATCGAAGGAACCGCCCAAGCGGCGCCGGCCGGAGACGGGGTGGTCCAGGCGGCCGTGGCCCGGCGCTCCGGCTTCCTCGGAGAGAGAATTGTCGAGTTGCCGGCTCGGGGGCATACCGCGGCTTTCGTATTCGAGCTCTTTTCCCAGGTTCCATCCGTCCAACAGCGAAACTTTGAGGGAAGGCTGGAACTGGAGGCCTTCTTGAGCGGATACGGCGAGCATTTTCCGGTGCCCATCAGCGGGATCACCCTTCTGGCCCGTGGAACTTTGCTCACCTCGCTTCCCACGCCGGAACTCGTTGTCAACTTCCGGCCGGTCCTTTCGCTGGAGGCCGGCACGAACCTGCCCGGAGCTACACCGGCCCTCTGCCTGAGCTGGCGCCAGCAGGAGGCGGAGATGCCGGTTCAGAATGCTCTCATCCGCATCGAGAATGGAGAGCTGGACCTCTCCGGGCTGGCGGAGGGTGAGAGCCTCGGGCGGTTCCTCCTCTACTCCGGAGAGCTGTTTGTTCGTGAAGTGGATTCCGATGGCGCGGATTTCTATACTTCGATTACCTTTGACGGCAGTTCCGAGGCGATGCCCTTCTACGGAGAGGTAGTGAACATTCCGGAAGGCGGTGTCGAAGTTCGGATCGAGAACAACGCCGTCAGCCTGGAGCCGCTGCTGCTCTCCAGCAGGACCACGTTCTGCTTGAATCCGGGTCTTTTCCGGCTGCCCCATAACAGCTCCGGCGCTATCCCCATCAGCGAGCGGTACCAGTCGCTGGCCGGACCGGATGAGCTTCCCTTCACCCGCACCGTAACCGGTACTCTGGAACTGGAAGACCTCGCCGGAGACCGACCCAGAATCCACGCCGTGGAGCCGCATCGGGTGGTTGCCGGCCGGCAGGTTCTGATTTACGGTCGGGGTTTCTCTCCGGTGGCCGCCAACAACCAGGTACTCATCGCCGGAGACTTCAACCTGCCCGGGCAGGTTGAAGAGGCGACCACCGAGCTTCTCACCGTCCGCCTTCCGGACCGCCTGCCGGGAGAGCTGCTCTCCGTCGAGGTCCAGGGCGCTCGCTCCAACACGTACCGTTTCGACCGGGCGTTCGCCCCGGAACCGGCCTTCGAGCTGAGCTCACTCCAGGCCGGACAGGCCGTTGTGCCGCGAATCCGGCTCCTCTTGCGGGAAGGAGATGTGACCCTCGGTCGGTTCCGAATCGAGTCCTCGGGTGGAGAGTGGGTCCTGGATGGGCTGGAGGTCGGCCGGAGTGTCGGCACCGTGCGCGCCACGTTGGCAGGGACAGATGAGGAGCTGGAAGTCAACGATCTGCTGGTGGCCTCGATTGAGGGTGGAACGTTGACGCTGGAAGCCGTCGACGAAGATGCCGAAGTCCAGTACTTGATCGAAATCACCAACCAGGGGCAGCCCTCGTTCTTCTTCCGGACCGCCAGCCCGGCACTGTTCAGCGCTGTCAACATCGTGTCCATCACTTTTGATTTCGAGTTCACGGCGCCGCTTTTTCAACTGCCGCCGGGAGGAGGATCGGGCATCGACTTTTTCTTCTCCCTCACCTCGCTTCCGGAGCGGACGAACATCGCCGAGACTGAACTTGAGGTTGAGGTTACCCGAACCGTGACCAACCAATAGCCACGGGGGAGACATTGGCCATGGAAAAGACACCGAAAGTCAGGCAGCGTCGTGATCGTCTCCGTCACTACCTGGGCCTGGTCCTCCTGCTCACGCTGGGAACGGCCGGCGGCTTCGTGGCACTGAACTGCGCGCCTGTCGAGGCGACGCCCGAAGGGAGAGTTCTCGAGGACCCTAGTCAGGTGAAGTTCAACGCAGGAGGCCGACTCGCCTTCGACCCGAGTTCGCCGCCGACAGCTCGAGTGCAGTTGCCCGCGACGCTGAAGGTCACCGGCCGGGAGGGCGGAGAAGTCGGGGTAAATTGGGAAGTCGCTTTTTCCGATCGTCCAAAGGGAGCCACGATGGAGTCTTCGAATGTTGCGGTCATCCCGGCTCCGGCAGGTGCTGGACAAACCCATTGCTTCATCGGAAGCTACACGTTCGACGGAGAGGTGAGGAGGACCCGTTACTGCGTGACCACTGTCAACCAGTTGCTCTAACGGAAGAGCCGAGGCCTTCCGGAGGGTTCTGCTATTCCTCAACCCTACGTTGTGATCTTTGGCGCGGCGGTCCTCCTGGGAATGTGGATCTGCGAGCGATGCTCCACTTCTCCTTCCGAATCGCGCAAGCTGTATCTGGTCGGCGTTGCCTCGGGTATCCTGGGAGCCCGGATCTGGTACGGCCTTCAGTACGGGGGGCCGCTGACGGCGGTCGGCTTCAGCTACTTCGGATTTGGTCTGGGGGCCGCCGCCGGCGCGGCGGCCTTTCACCGCTGGAGTAGGGGAGCCTGGGGGAACACTGATTTTCCAGATGCGGTGGCGCCGGCCCTGGCTCTCGGATCAGCCGTTCATCGTCTCGGCTGCTTCGTCAGCGGCTGTTGTTTCGGCCGTGTTTGTGAGCTTCCTTGGGCGGTCCGCTACAGCGCCGGTTCCAGTGCCTATCAGCACCACCTCGATCAAGGTTGGATCGACGCCGGCTCCTCCCAGAGTCTTCCCGTCCACCCCACCCAGCTCTACCAGACGACGTCGGGCCTGATCGCCTTCGCGGTGCTGATGTGGCTGCGGCGACGGCCGCGCCCTCCTCAGCGCTACGAAGTCTTCCTGGGGCTTGTTCTTTATTACTGCGTCTACCGCTTCTTCTTGGAGTTTTTGCGCGACGATGCCGGAGGGGTGCGACTGGGCCCCCTGACCTTCGCCCAGGGCACGGCTGTGATGGTCTTCTTGCTGGCTGGAGGGCTTTTCCTGTACAACCGCCTGCGGCATTCCGGACCGATCCCGGCCGAGGGGATTGGATTGACATGAGGTTCCTTCTACCGGGCCTGTGCCTTTGTCTTCTCCTGGCCTGCGGCCCTCCCACGAGCCAGCCGATTCGCGTCGTCTCCCACCGCGGACTGCCGGGTCTGGCGCCCGAAAACTCACTCGCCGGCATCGAAAAGGCGATCGAACTGGGCTGCGACGCCGTCGAGGTGGACGTCCGGACCGCTCCGGACGGCCGCCTCGTCCTCCGCCACGACCCTTTGCCCGATCCGACCAGGCGAGCGGAGACCGGACTGCTTGACGCGCCGCACGAGGCCGAGACGAAGGAGGGACTTCGGGCCGGACCCGCTGGCGCCTGGCCCTCCCTGGACGAGGCTCTGGCCGCGGCTCGGGGCCGCATCGATCTCCTCCTGGACTTGAAGGACGCCGACTTTGGACACGTCACCGCCGCCGTGCGGCGGGCCGGACAGGGCGTGTCCGTTTACAATGTAGTCTACTCTCCGGGCGATGCCCGAAGGCTGCGTCGACGCGATCCCGCGGCCTCCATCATCCTGAGCTGCGATGCCTTCTCACGAGTCTCGGGCATGGTCACCGAGCTCTCGCGGCGTTTTCCCGGCATCATCCTGTCGGGAGGTCTGGCTCTTTGGAACACGGGATCACATTATGAGGAGGCCCAAAGGGCCCGGGTTCCCATCTGTGTGAATGTCGTCGACAGCCAGTCTCCCGAGGAAGAGCTCCAGGCTGCGATCAACCTTCGCCCGGCCATGATCCAGACCGACCAGCCGCGTCTGTTGATGGAGCTGCTGGATAGGAAGGGACTCGCATCTGCGTTTACCACTGCGGCACGGGGTGGAAGATAGGCTTTCAGCCAGGCTTCCAGCCTGTCGCCGCGGGATCTCGACGTTCCTCCCGGTGTCCGCTTTCCTCTCGACAGGCACTAAACCACACTTAAGGGCGCGAAGGCTTTCTCCTCCCGAGTGGCCGGAAGTCGGCGTAAAGGATGACTTGAATCTGACTGTGCCGACGGGTTTCCGTCAAGCGCCCGGATACCCTCCGAGCACCGCTCCCCAAGTTCCGAGCGCCCCTTCCAAGATGTGGACAAGGAAAGGGCCGCGCCCGGGCGCGGCCCTCCGTGGATCCGACGGCACGGTTTCCTAGAAACCGAGGCGCAGACCGAAGCGGAGCGTTCGCTGGTCGATCCCCTCGCGGCCCAGGTTCCGAATGCCGGTCACCTGGGTGTAGCCTCCAAGGTTTCGAATCGTACCATCGTCGTTGAGCGTCATGTTCGAGCGGTTGCCTCCCGGGTTGCTGAAATGGGGCGTGTTGGTGAGGTTGAAGACCTCGATCCGGGCCTGAAGGTCCACCCCCTCCCGGATCGGGAACTTCCGGAAAACCCCGAAGTCGACGTTGAACTGGCGGGGTCCGAGAAGTACGTTGAAGGGCGCCGTGCCGAAACGGGCCTCGTCGACCGGCCGGAAGGCGAACGGATCGAACCAGGAGACCTGCTGTCTGCTCTGCACGTCGGAGTTCGCGGGCCGGAAGGTCTGGATGCTATCCTTCACCAGGTCCGCCCGCTGGCTGTTCTCCGGCATGTTCAGGGAGGCCCCGGAGGCGCTCACCGTGAAGGGCGAGCCCGAGTAGGCCATCAGGATGGCGTTGACCTGCCAGCCGCCCAGGACGGCCGACCCGATCCCGTCCGAGACCCACGGCTTGCCTCTGCCGAAGGGCAACTCCACGATGCTCGACAGGCTGAGCTTGTGCGGCATGTGCAGGCCCGAGAGCCCGTAGTTCAGATGGTAGTAGTCGGGGGCCTTGATGGCGGGGGCGCTGTCGCTCGCGTCCACACCGGCCATCCCCAGCGCCTTGGAGAAGGTGTAGTTGGCGTCCACCGAGAACCCGTCGGCGAAGCGCCGGCTCAGCACCATCATCAGGGCGTCGTACTTGCTGTGCGCCAGCGGGGTGTAGATCCGGGTCAGGGTGGTGCGGCCGTACCGCTCGAAGAGGGGCTGGCCCGCTCGACCCGCCCCCGGAACGTGGCCCGCGTTCAGGTCCAGAAAGCCCACTTGGCGGACCTGCCGGGTGGCGACGTAGCCGACTTCCCCGGAGAAGCCCCAGGGCAGCATCCGCTGCAGGACCAGGTTCCAGGACTGAACGTATCCCCGCTCGTACTTGTCTCCCAGGAAGTTCGCCGCCACGGACGGCGGAATGTCGATGATCCCGTTGCCGAGATCCGGCGTCGGGATGAGGGGGATTCCCTCGGCCATGCTCCCGGCCACACCCCGGGCCTCGGGGGCGGTGATGTTCAACGCGACGAGCATGGGGTGGTTGGTCCGCAGCGGGCGGGCCGGGCTGAAAGGGTCGTTGGTCAGGCCGTAGCCCGCCCGGACGACGAAGTCGTCGGTGACCCGGTAGGCCAGGCCGACCCGGGGCGCGAACAGGCGCTTGCTGACCTCGACGCCGCAGTCTTCGGGCACCGAACCCACGCCGCACACCCACATCTTGTTGGTTTCGAGGTGGTAACGCTCGACGCCGCGGTCGGCGCGGGTGACCATGGGGAAGTACTCCCATCGGGTCCCGATGCTCATGGTCAGCTGGGGCGTCAGCGCCCACTGGTCCCGGACGTAGAGGCTGTAAAGCCGGGTCCGGGTACTGTACTCGTCGGGCACCTGCAGAATCCTTCCCAAGCCGCTGGGGGCGTCCAGCAGGAAGGAACCGATGGAGTTGTAGCGGTTCGAACCCGGGCCGCCCACCACGGTGGTGGTGGCGCCGGTGAAGTTGAACCCTCCCTGGGCCGGATGGGCCGCGCCGTAGAACTCCGGCTGGGTGTGGTTCATCTGCTGCACGTAGGCCTCGCCGCCGAAGCGGATGTTGTGGGACCTGCGGGTCCAGTTGAGGTTACCGGCGATCTGCCGCTGGGGGTCCCGCCGGAAATAGGGCATGAAGGCGTTGGTGTGGCCCATGGTCTCGAAGTTGCTCACCTGGAAGCGGGGCCAGCCCCCCTCGAAGAAGCGCGGCCCGTTCGTCCCCGGGATGCCCAGGAAGTCCAGGCCGATCTTCTCGTCCAGCCGGTTCTGCACCGACTCGGTGTCCTTTCGCGAGTAGCCGTAGTTGGCGTCCAGGATCAGGGTCGGGCTGAAGACATAGTTGCCGGCGATGGTGGCGCTGTAGGTCTTTCCCCCGGACTTGCCCGGGTTTCCGCCCGCCAGTTCCCCTCCGCCCAGGATATCGCCGAGCGCGGTCGGCGCGTTCTGCGAGTAGTCCAGCATGCTGAACCGGGCGAACATGTTGAACTGGCTGCTCGCCGCCCAGTCCACCTTGGTGTCGATGGTGTGCCGGTCGAACTTGTAGGCGCCGGTTGCGTAATAGTTTTGGATCTCCTCGTCGGGAAAGGTAAGCGGCGGAAGAAGGGCCAGGATCTTCGCCGAGATGGGGCTGATCCGGTCCGAAGGGATGATCTTGCCCGGGAAAGCCGTCCGGTCCTTTCCGTCCGGATCGCCGGTGAAGGGATCGTAGATCTCACGGTCCGACAGGGACAAATCCCCGGCCCTCATGGGCATCGTGGGAAGGGTCCGCAGCGACGAGGCGAACTGCCGCTGGAGCGTGCCCTCGTAGCTGGCGAAGAAGAAGATCCGGTCGCGCACGATGGGGCCGCCCAGCGTGCCTCCCGCCTGGTTGTTGATGTACTTCGGGTTGCGCTCCCCCGCGGGCATGAAGAAGGGCGTGGTGATCGTCTTGTTGTTGCTGTGGTACCAGAAGGCGGAGCCCCTCAGGTCGTTGGAGCCGCTCTTGATCTGGACGTTGATGGCGGATCCCCCCGCCAATCCCTGCTCGGCGTCGAAGCTGTTGGTCACCACGTTGACCGTCTCGATCGACTCCAGGGCGGGGACGTAGGCCGTGATGTGGGGCAGCCAGACATCGTAGTTGCTGGCGCCGTCGATGCGGAAGTCGTTGGAGCTGCTGCTGACCCCCTGCACCTCGAACTGCAGGGCCCGCGACGGGTTGGTCGGCACCGAGTGGGCGTTCCGCGCCGGGGTGACCCCCGGCAGCAGCGTCATCAGATGCTGGAAGTTGCGCCCCAGGGGGACGGGAATGTTTTCGATCACCTCGACGGGGATCTCCGAGCGGACCTCGGCGCGATCCGTTTGCAGCAGCGTCGAGGCCGCCGTGACGGTGAGCGACTCGGTCAATTCCCCCAGAACCAGGGTGGCGTCGACGCGCACGATCGAGTTTACCCGGAGCGCCACGTTCTCCCGGACGTACTCCCGGAAACCGGGCATGGCGACGCGGACCGTGTAGGTGCCGGCCCTCAGCGTGGGGAAGTTGTAGTTACCGACCTCGTTACTGACCGCGCTGCGGGTCAACCCCGTTTCAATGTTGGTGACGTGGACGTCGGCTCCCGGAATCACCGCGCCGGTCGCGTCCCTCACGTTGCCCAGAATCGATCCGTAAAGGACCTGGGCCTGGACTTGGCCGGGAAGCAATAACAAAAGGAGCGCCAAGGCGAAGGCGATGCCCAAAGCGCCGGTCGCGGACCTGGAAAAGAATTCTTTGAAACACATTGGCACACCCCTCCTTCACGAAAATGAAATAGGGACAGCTGGAGACTCGGGGACAGACCGACCCCACCGACCGCTCAATGCTGCGGATGGAGTAAGGAAAGGTCCCTTTCCTAGGTTGGCGCACCGACGCAACTCGTGTCCCTCCCTATCGAGTCCGTTCCCGCTCAGTGTGCTGAGGGAAGACTGAAAAGTCAACAAAAAAGCGATTGTCTGGGTTACTTTTTTGGCAATAGTGCGGTAAGTCCAGCGGCGGCGGCCATCTGGGCCTTCTGCTCGTTCGACGCCGAATCGTCGGCGAGGACATCGAGGGATTCGGATTCCGGTTGACTTCTCCGATCGAAGGTGATTCCTTACCAGGAGTGGAAACGATGTTGACGAGTTCCCAGTTCAAGGAGAGGTTAACGATGAGCCCAATAGTGAGGGGATCCCAGCCCGGTGTTTCCCGTCGGGAGTTTATTAAGAGCGCGCCGATCGCCGGCGCCGCCGTGCTCTCGGCCTTTCCCTTCGTGAGGGGGGGTCACGCGGGGAAGGAGAAGATTCGCGTCGGGGTTGTTGGATGCGGGGGTCGGGGAACGGGGGCGGCCATGAACGTGCTGCGGGTCGACACCGACATCATTTATCCGCCCCCCCGGCAGGGCTATCACACCGAGAACCCAAAGCCCGGGGCCAAGCCGAAGGTGGACGACGTTGAGGTGGTGGCCCTGGCCGACCTTTTCGAGGACCGGTTGCGCGACTGCCGCGAGCAGTTGCGTCTGGTGGGCAACGAGGTGCGGGACGATCATTGTTTCGTCGGATGGGACGCCTACGGGGAATTGATTGCCCTGCCGGACGTCGATTACGTGCTTCTGGCGACTCCGCCCCATTTCCGGCCCCGCGAAGTTCGGGCGGCGGTGGAGGCGGGCAAGCACGTCTTCATGGAAAAGCCGGTGGCCGTGGACGCGCCGGGTGTCCGGTCGATCCTGGAATCGGGAGAAATCGCCAAGAGGAAGGGCTTGGGGATGGCCGCCGGGACCCAGCGCCGCCACCAGGCCGATCACGTCGAAACGAATCGGCGAATTCGGGACGGAGCGATCGGCGAGATTCTCAAAGGACGGGTCTACTTCAATATCGGAGAGATCTGGATGATCCCCCGGGAACCCGGCTGGGGCGACATGGAATGGCATCTACGCAACTGGAACTACTTCACCTGGCTGTCCGGCGATATCATCGTCGAGCAGCACATCCACATGCTGGATCTGGCCAACTGGGTCCTGGGCGCCCATCCGGTCCGGGCTTACGGCATGGGGGCAAGGTTGGCCCGACCCAGCAAGGACTACGGGCACATCTACGACCAGTTCGCGGTCGAGTACGAGTACGCGGACGGCGCATTCCTGTTCAGTCAGAATCGCCAGATCGAAGGTTGCGCGAACCGGGTCGACGCCGCCTTCCTGGGCCGCGGCGGGACCACCAACGGCCAGAACCAGATCGTCGTCGACGGGGAGCGGTGGCGGTACGAGGAGCGGTCTCCCTCCTCTCTGGAGCAGGTGCATATTGACCTGATCGAGAGCGTGCGCTCCGGGAAGCCGATCAACGAGGCCAGGGCCGTCGCCGAGAGCACCCTGACTGCGATCATGGGGCGGGATTCAGCCTACAGCGGCCAGTTG
>CAYRCA010000065.1:0-4012 GCA_964422565.1 uncultured Acidobacteriota bacterium
GCGACTGGCAGGCGGCCGCCGCCGAGCTGCAGCTCTACCTCGCCGCCACCGACGCCAGATCGCGGTTGGTGGCCTACCTGACGACCGCAACCCTCCTCGAGCTCGATCCGGTCGAACAGGTGGTCAAGCCGGGCGTCGTCGAGTCGTATTCCGTCGGGGCCGACGGGAGGGAGGTGCTGTTGACGCTGCGAGAGGGGGTGCGGTTTTCCGACGGGCAACCGCTGACCGCCGACGATGTGGTCTTTACCTTCGAACGGATCCTTGACGAGTCATCCCGGAACGTCATGCAAGCCCTTCTCCGAATCGACGGCGAAGCGCTCCGCGTGGTGAAGGTCGACGACCGGCGGCTCCGCGTCGAGGGGCCGGGCGGGTCCGCTTCGATCGAGAATCTTCTGGCCACCATACCGGTTCTTCCGCGCCACCGGTTCTCCTCCGATCGAGCGCGTCCCATCGAGGAATGGTGGACTCTGGGGACCCCGCCGGAGGAGATGGCGGGCCTCGGTCCCTTCGTCATCGATTCCCACGAGCCGGGAGTCCGAACCGAGCTGACCGCCAACCTCCACTACTGGAAGATCGATTCACGGGGGGCGCAACTTCCCTATCTCGACCGTGTCCGGCTCTACTATGTAGAGGACCTCAACGCCCAGGCGCTGCGGCTGCTGTCGGGACAACTGGACTTCAGCGATCAGCTGCTGCGTCCCGAGGACGTTCGACTGTTGAGCCGGCAAGCCGATCTCGTTGTGGAGGACGCCGGCCCCTCCGGCAACCTGACCTTCCTCTGGTTCAACCTCAATCCACCCCGGGACGAGTCCACGCGTCTCAAGTGCCAATGGTTCGCGAACCGGGAGTTCCGCCAGGCGATCAGCTGCGCCGTGAGTCGCTCCGCCATCGTTGGGACGGTTTTCGACGGGTTGGCCTCCGAGGCGCCGGCGTTCCTCTCCCGGGCGCATCGGCGCTGGTATGCCGACGGTCTCGATCGCTTCGAATCCGATCCCGCCCGGGCCCGGAGAATCCTTCGAGACGCCGGTTTCACCTGGGAGGAGAGAGGCGGCGAGCTCGTCCTGCTCGACCCGGCGGGGCGGCGGGTGAGTTTCGAGCTGTTGACGCGCACCGGCGACGTGCTGGGGCGGATCGCGGCCCTCCTGCGGCAGGACCTGGAGGACATCGGGATTCGAATAACCATCCGCCAGGAGGAGTTCCGGGCCGTCATCAGCCGGATCATGCGCTCCCAGGACTACGACGCGGCGATGATGAACCTGGACATCCCCCTGGAGCCCTCGGACATGCGGAACCTGCTCCTCTCCACCGGCAGTATGCACATCTGGCGCCCCGGTCAGGCGACTCCAGCCACGGTCTGGGAGGCGGAGATCGACGATCTTATGGCCGCTCTGGCGACCGGCCGGGATCCTGTGCGTCGCGTCGCAGACTTTCGGCGCATCCAGGAAATCCTGGCCTGGGAAGTGCCTTTGGTTCCCCTGGTGAACCGCAACGTGCTGGTCGTCCGCCGACAGTCCCTACGGAACATCGAGGCGGCGCCCGTCTTCCCCTACGCCTGGAACGGGATCTGGAAGGTCTTCAAAGATGAGCGAGGCGGCTGATGATTCGCTTTTTGGGGCGGAGGGGCCTGGAGGCGATACCGGTCCTGGCCGCCCTTTCGCTGCTCATCTTTACGCTGTTCCGACTGATTCCCGGAGATTTTCTGGCGGAAATGGAGATGAATCCGGCGGTCTCTCCGGAAACCGTCGAGCGGCTTCGGTCCGACTTCGGACTCGACCGGGCGGTGCCGGCGCAGTTCGGCATCTGGCTCTCCCAAGTCGTTCGCGGTAACCTCGGCTATTCCTTCGCCCAGCGGAGACCGGCCCTGGACCTGATCCGCGAACGCCTGGGGCGGACCCTCATCCTCACGGCGGCCGCCTTTTCCCTCAGTCTCGGAGTGGCGCTTCCGCTGGGATGTCTGGCGGCGGTATCGCTTGGCCGCCGGTTGGACCGCGTCTGCCTGTGGCTCTCGCTGGTGGGGCTTTCCCTGCCCTCGGTCCTCTCCTCGCTGCTGTTCCTCTACTTGGCGTTCTGGGTGGGGAGGCTCCCCGGCGGCGAACCAGGAGCCGTCTCGGGAGTCGTCCTTCCCGCAGTAACGCTAGCCATCCCCACGGCCGCGCTCCTGATGCGCACCCTGCGCTTGGAACTGGCACAGGTCCTGGCACAACCGTTCATCGCCGCGGCGGTGGCCAAGGGACTACCCCGTTCGAGGGTGCTCTGGCACGCTTTTCGAAACGGTGTCAATCCGGTGATTTCGTTGGCGGGAGTCACCCTCGGGGGGATGCTGAGCGGCGCCGTGGTGGTGGAGAAGGTATTCGGTTGGCCCGGCTTGGGCGCTCTGGTCGTCGATTCGATCCTTGCCCGGGATCTCTACGTCGCTCTGGGATCGGTTCTGGTTGCGGCGGTCTTTGTCATCGCGGCCAACTTCGCGGCGGACGTTCTGCTGGCGGTCAACGACCCGAGGGTGCGGCAGCCATGAGATCTCTTGCTCTGGCGTCGTCGCTCTGCGTCCTCGCCCTAGCTTGGACCCTTTCGCTACTGGCGCCCTTCGTGGCGCCCTATCCGCCTGAGCGACAGTTCCGCGAGCACGCCGGCCGGCCGCCCAGCCCTGTACGGGCGCTGGACTGGCGGAGCGGCTGTCTCCGACCCTGCGTGATCGCACCGGCGCCGGCGGACGGATCGCCGACGCGGGCCAGCTCAATTCATTTCCTGGTGGAAGGGTATCCTTACCGGCTGTTCGGTGTTCCTCTACGGCAGCGCCTTTTCGGCGCGGCAGACGGCGAGGAGCGGGTGTTCCTGCTGGGAACCGACTCTTTGGGGAGGGATATCTTCTCCAGACTCCTGCATGGAATGCGCTTTTCCATGTCGGCCGGTGTGGCGGCGATTCTCCTGACCGCAGCGGTCGGAGTCTCGGCGGGCGCCCTGTCCGGCTACATCGGAGGTGCCGGAGATCGGCTGATGATGCGGGTCTGCGATCTCTTTCTGTCTCTTCCCAACCTGTTCCTGATTCTCGGGATCAGGGCACTGTTTCCCCTTGATTTGACCGCTGGACGCGCGTTCTGGCTGATGGTCCTGGTCTTCAGCCTGGTGGGGTGGGGCTCGGTGGCCCGTATGATCCGGGGCCAGGTGCTGACGCTGAAGAGTCGAGAGCACGTTCTAGCGGCGCGCGCCATGGGGGCGTCGCACGGCCGCATTCTGTTCCGGCATATCCTGCCCTTGACGGTCAACGCACTACTGGTCCAGGTGACTTTCCTGCTCCCCCTGTTCATTGTAGGTGAGGTGACGCTCTCCTTCCTCGGGGTGGGAGTTCAGGAGCCGGCGGTCAGCCTGGGGACGCTGCTCAACGCGGGAGCCACTCTGCAGGCGGTCCTGGTTCAACATTGGGAACTGGCGCCGGCCGCGGTCTTCTTCATCCTGGTCTTCTGCTTCAATCTGGCCTCCGACGAGCTCAGGACCCTGGGCCGGGCCCGCGCCCAGTGGTGGTAACCCCCGGCGAATTCATTTCGGCGAATCGATGGTGATTAAACGAATTGCCCGTCGGACGGCAGCCGCCGCTATTCCGAACCATTGGACCTGTCGGTCTCTTCAGCTCGTGACGGCCGGGGTGCGCCGCTCACCCTCTCGGCGATACGGCGTGCCGTGGTGAGAGCGGCCCAAGCAGTGGCCTGGAGCAGGTCCCGTTCGGCCGGACGGTCCTTCCGGAACGCTTCGATGTCCCCCTTGGTCACCTGGTAGGGGGATCGCGACGTCAGGAGTAAGAGACGGCCGATCGCGTGAAACCGCGGCTCCAGGCCAGCCAGCGCCACCTCGATCCAGCGGCGGCTCGGTTCAGTGATCGGCTCCTCCGCCCCGCTCCAACACTCGAGGAACCAGGAACGAACCACCGCCGGCACCGCTTCGCCAGCCCCCTGTTCGACCGCCTCCACAAAGCCTCCGAAAGCTCCCGCGATGAAGGGGGATCCAGCCGCCCACCCGA
>CAYRCA010000065.1:4022-13496 GCA_964422565.1 uncultured Acidobacteriota bacterium
CTTCGGGGTTTCAGATCGGACACCGTTGAGAAACACCAGGGACTCCCCCGGTGCCCCGACGCGGTTGAAAGTCCGGCGAAAGTACCAGCCGCCCGCCCTCTCCAGGAGCGACCGGAGCCCAAACCGATTGGAGGACACGGGAATCAGGCCGTCGCCAATGAACAGGTTGACCATGCGATTGGTGTAGTGCATCCACGTCAACGCCCCCATGATCTCCGCCACGTCACCGGAAGGGACCGGAGGGCCCGGCACAGGTTCCGTCCCCGGACGGACGGCCTTTTCCGCCCATTGGGCCACGGCGCGAAGCTCGGCGTCCTCGATCCGGTCGGTGTCTCCTGCCCGCAGTTTCTCAATCCCGGCGCTGGAGGAGGTGGATCGAAGAGCCATGGAGTGGGCATCCAGGCAGAAGGGACAGCGGTTGCCTCGCGAAACTGAAACGGCGACGGCTTCCTTCAGAGCCCGTGCCACCCGACCGGCGACAAAGGTCTCGCGAAACGCACTCCAGACCCCAGCCAGCAGATCGGGAACCGGAGAATGCAGCGTCAGGGGTTCCCCCAGCAGGAACTCTTTCTCGATCTGCCGATAGATCTGGGCGACCCTGCCGGACGCCTCGCGGGCCGAAACGGGCGTGAGATACCGGATCATAAGCAGCGCCTTTCGTTCGAAGCAGGGGACCGGGGCATGATGAGCGGATCGGTCAGGTCGGGCGGGCGGGGCATCGCCAAAGCATTATGCCTCATCCGACGTCGGTTGGGCCTCATCTTGACGAGTGCTGCAATGAACGAGAACCGACAAGGTGGATTCCTCCGACGTTGGTCAACGACCGCTCGTTGACTGCCCCCTTGCAATCCGCATCGAACTTGCGGACCATGAAAGCTCGGTCAAGAACTGGACACGATCGGTCATCCACAACCTCGATGCCACAACGACTTCTATTTTGGCTAAGGACTCGGGTTGTTCTTCCCTTCGCCGCCTTCCTCCCGGCGATCGCAGTCGCCTCGTGCAACGGAGTCTCCACAACTGATGGCGACGTGCGCCCGCCGAACGTGATCCTCATTTTCACCGACGATCTGGGATACGGCGATCTCGGCTCGTACGGCCATCCCACGGTCCGAACGCCGCGGCTGGACCGCATGGCGGAGGAAGGGTTGAGACTCACCTCCTTCTACACTGCCGCCGCGTCCTGTACTCCGTCCCGAGCCGCTCTTCTTACCGGCAGATACCCCCTTCGGGTCGGGCTGCCCCATGTGCTGGGACCCGAGTCGGAGAACGGGTTGAGCCCCGATGAGATCACCGTGGCGACGGCGCTCAAGGCGGCGGGTTATCGCACGTCGCACATCGGCAAATGGCACCTCGGCCACCATGAGGAGGCGTTCCTGCCGACGTCACACGGATTCGACGAGTACTTCGGCATTCTGTACAGCAACGACATGATACGACCGTGGGTCCAAACCGACAGGCCCCTCGCCTTCCACCGGGGCACCGAGGCCGTCGAGCACCCGATCGACCAGCGCGAAATCACCGTTCGGTACACCGAGGAGGCCATCGACTTCATCCGGCGAAACCGGGAAGAACCCTTCTTTCTCTACCTTGCCGACAACATGCCGCATGTCCCTATCTACGCGGCCGCCGAGTTTCGCGGCCGGTCGCCTGCCGGTCTGTACGGCGACGTGATCGAAGCCATCGACTGGAGCACCGGCGAGATTCTGGACGAGCTGGATCGCCTAGGGATCGACGAGCGGACGGTGGTCATCTTCACCAGCGACAACGGGCCCTGGAGCAACATGCCCGATCGGATGTTCAGCGAGGATCTGCTGCCGGGCCACGAGCGGATCCGCCCCTGGCACGCCGGCACCGCCGGTCTCCTCCGGGGCTCTAAGGCGACGACCTATGAGGGGGGCTTCCGGGTTCCGGCGATCATCCGGTGGCCGGGTCACGTTCCGGCCGGTCGGGTTTCGGCCGAAATGGCGACCACCATGGACCTGTTTGCGACCATCCTCGACATCGCCGGGGCGTCAATGCCCACCGACCGGATGATCGACGGCAACGTCCTGACCGCCTTCCTGAAGGGAGAGTCCGCCTCGCCAACCGACCATCTGTTTTACTTCGCCGGCGATGACCTTCACGCGTTGCGGGAGGGTCCGTGGAAACTCCGGGAGACACGGGCCGACGGGGTACAACTCTTTCATCTGGATGAGGACCCGGGGGAGCGGTTCAACCGGGCGGATGAGGAGCCGGAGCGGGTCGCGCCGCTTCGGGCTCGGATGAAAGCCTTCAGGGACCGGGTCCGGGCGCGGTAAGCATCCGGCGGCCCGATCTCGCCGCCCCGCGCCGCAAAGGCCTGTGGTAAGGTAGCGCCATGAGTTGGCAACGGGGGGTCATCCCGCTTTTCCTGCTTGTTTTGGGGTTCGGCTCCGCCTGCCGGGACGCCCTTGAGACTCGGGCGGCTCTCCCGAAGTTGATGGAGGCGCCGGAGTTCGCTCTCACAAATCTGGACGGCCGGGTGATCTCGAAAGAGGATCTACTGGGTCGGGTCTGGCTGGTGGACTTCATTTTCACACGGTGCGGCGGGCCCTGTCCGCTGTTGACCCGGCAGATGCGGTCCCTGCAGCAGGCCCTCGCCGAAGAGGAAATCCCGCGGGAGGAAGGGGCGGTCAAGCTGGTCTCGATCACCGTCGATCCCGAGTACGACACCCCGGAGGTACTCTCCGAGTACGCGCTGCTGTGGGAAGCGGACACCAGTTCCTGGCTCTTTCTGACCGGTCCTCCCGAACGCACGCTCGCTACGGTGCGGGAAGGTTTCAGGGTGACGGCGGAGCGGGAGGGATCGGGTTCCGACCACGCCGATATCATCCATTCGACGAGCTTTCTTCTCGTTGACCGCCAGGGTTGGGTCCGCCGCATCGCCCGGCCCGACGAACCGGATTTCATTCCAAGTCTGACACGCGACATCCGCCAACTGCTCTCGGAACCCTCACCCTGATCCGGACAGCCTGCGCTGAAGGCTGAATGGGGTTCATCCCTCCGTCCGGACCCGCTTCGGGGCGCTCTCCAGCGCCAAGTCGCCCCGGACGAACCGGACCGGGTTCGCCAGGCGCACCGCCAGCCAGGATGCCCCCCGACTCAGATCGTCCATGTAGGAGTAGACCGAGGGAAGGATGACCAACGTCAAGAAGGTGGAGGTCGTCAGCCCCCCCAAGACCGCCAGGCTCACCGGCGCCCACATCGCGGCCCTCCCCCCCGCGGCGGGGAAGACGTTGGGAAAGATATAGGGGAGGCTGAGGGGGAGCAGGCCGAAAATCGAGGTGCAGGCCGTCATCAGAATCGGGCGAAGTCGGTCCATGCCGCCCTGGATGATCGCACCGTCGCGA
The DNA here is from genome assembly GCA_964422565.1 of uncultured Acidobacteriota bacterium. GTDB lineage: Bacteria > Acidobacteriota > UBA6911 > RPQK01 > JAPXNP01 > CAYRCA01. The sequence goes on from CAYRCA010000065.1 coordinate 7,394, forward strand.
GACAGTCCCTCCCGCCTCAGGTGGTTGATATGGTCCACCAGAATGATGCCGTTGTTGACCACGATTCCAAAGAGAACCAGGATTCCGAGATAGGCCGTCTGACTCAGGGCCGTTCCGGTCAGATAGAAAATGATGGCGACCCCGATAATGGAAAAGGGAACCGTGACCAGGATGGTCAGCGGGTGCAGGAAGTTCTCGAACAGGGCGGCCATGATGATGTACATCAAGATAAGGGCCAGAAAGATGGCGAAGAGGCTCTCCTCCTCGCTCTGGCGGGCTTGACGCCAGCTCTGGCCCATCTCCGCGCTGTAACCCGGCGGCAGCCCCAGCCCGGCCAACGACTCCTGGATCTGCTGGGAAATGAAGAACGTTCCTCCCCGGTCCGTGTCGGCGGACACGTTGATGATCGCCTTCCGATCGTCGCGCCGGATGGAGATCGGACCCCGGCTGTACTGGAAATCCACGATGGAGTGCAGCGGGATCAGTTCCCCCTCCCGATTCTCCATGCTCATGTTGAGCAGTTCGGTGAGGCTGAACTGGTCGGCGCCCCGCAGCTGGAGAATCACGTCGATCTCACCCGAATCCCCCTTCAGACGGGTCGTGGCCCGGGTGCTCAGAGACGACGAAATCGCTCGGGCCACGGCGAGCGAGGAGATGCCGAACTTCTCGAGCCTTTCCCGATCCACGGACAGGTGGATCTCGTCGTCCCCCATCTCCAGGCTGGTCTGCACGGTATTGAGGCCGGGGATCTGGGAGATCCGCTCCTTGACCTCCTCGGCGTAGAGGGCCAGCATCCCGGCGTCCTCCCCCTTGAGTTCGACACTGACACCCATCTCGCCGCCGCCGCCGAAGAAGCGCATCCGCCCAGGCCGGTACTCGACACCGGGAAGGTTGGGGAACAGAGCCAGGATTCGATCGCGCAGCACCGTCGTAGACGTCGGCTCGCCCTCACTCGTTAGGAGGATGTTGAGGTCCCCCCGATACTGGCCGCGGCTCGTCGTCCGGGCGTTGAACCCGGTCGAAATTGATTCGATCTCGAGTTCCTCCCGGCGATCCAGGAGCAGGTTCTCGATCTCGGTAAAGAGTTCGCTCATCTCGTGCAGGGAGAAAGTCCGCTCCACCAGGATGTTGAACCGGATCTCCCGCTCCGCCACGGACGGCATGTGTTCCCGATCAATGGAGTTGAACAGCGCATAAGAGCCGTAGCCCAAGCCGGCCATGACGATCAGGGCCACGAACCGCCAGCGGAGAATCACCCGCATCATCGAGCCGTAACCCTCGGTCATCCAGTGGATGAGCCTCTGCTTCGGCTTCTCGGGGCCGGTGAAGAGACGGCTCGAGATCAGGGGGATCAAGGTCAGCGCCACGATGAGGGACGCCACCAGGGAGACGGCGACCGCCATCCCGAAATCCTTGTTCCACCGTCCCGAGATCGCGTTGGGCAGAAAGACGAAACTGGCGAAGACGACCACCGTCGTGGCCGTGGAGGCCAGAACCGCGAGGCCGACCTCCCGGCTACCCGTGATGGCGGCCTCCCTCGCCGAAAGGCCTTTCTCCTGCTTGTGGCGGAAGATGTTCTCCAGCACCACGACGCTGTTATCCACAAGCATGCCGACGGCGACCATCAGCCCCATCAGCGAGACGATGTTGAGGCTGATATCCGAACCCGCCACCGCCCTGAGCAGGTACATGAACGCAAAGGTGAAGACGATCGAGACGGGGATGGCCAGCGAAATGATCAGCGTGCTGCGGAGCTTCGTGAGGAACAGGAACAGCACCACCATGGCGAGGAATCCGCCGTACAGACCCGCCGTCTTCAGATTGTTGAGGGTGCTCAGGATCGGTTCGGCCTGATCCTGGAAGACCCGGACGCCCAGCCGACCCGCCAGGGCGGGAAGCTTCTCGATCTGCTCCAGTTCCAGGCGAACGGCCTCGCACACCCGCACCACGTTCGCGGTCGAGGCCTTGAAGACGCTGACCGTGACCGCTTCGTTGCCGTTCAGCCGTGAGAAGGAGGTCTGCTCGGGGAAGTCGTATCGAACGTCCGCGACGTCCCCCAGAACGAGACGTCCCCGCAGCAGTGGCAGGCCCGCGATGTCCTCGGCGGTTTGGAACTCACCCACCGTCCGGAGACTGTACCTGCGGTCCCCCTCGATGATGTAGCCCCCCGAGAGGTTCACGTTGCCTGCGCGAAGAGCCTGGCCCAGATTGAACACGTCGATACCGTGGGCCTCCAACCGCTTCTCGTCCAGCTCGACGATGACCTGTCTGGCCTCGATGCCCCGGACCTCGACGTTGGCCACCCCGTCGATTCTCTCCAGTCGGGGCCGGATGAGATCCTCGGTCATGCGGTAAAGCTCGTCCCTCTCCCCATCCCAGGCAACGGAGAAGCGAAAGACCGGCATGTCGGTTGTCTGCCACCGTCGGATCGAAACCCGTTCCACGTCGGTGGGGAGTTTGTTGCGGACCTGGTCGATCCGGTCCCGAACGTCCAGGGAAGCCAGATCCATGTCGATTCCCTGCTTGAACTCCAGCCGAACGTTGGCTCCCGAGCTGGAGGACGTCGACTGAATCCTCTCGAGCCCGTTGAGGGTACTCAGGTACTCCTCCAGCGGACGGGTGATGTTCCGCTGCACCTCCTCGGGAGAGGAGGACGGGTAGCTGACGAAGACCGCCAGGTTGGGGGAGGCGAACTCCGGAAGAAGGGTCAGCGGAAGCCGACCTAGGGAAATGTACCCCAGCACCAGAACCGAGACTGTCGCCATCAGGACGGTGATGGGTCGCCGGACGGAGAACTCCGATATCGTCATGCCCGTTTCTCCCGAACGACCAAAGTGTAAAGAACCGGAATCAGGACCAGGGTTAACAACGTCGACACCAGCAGCCCTCCGATAATGGTCACGGCCAGCGGAACCCGCAGCTCTGCTCCCTCGCCCCAGCTGAGGGCCATGGGGAGAAGGCCCAGCACGGTGGTGGTTGTGGTCATCAGGATGGGACGGAGACGGACCGAGCAGGCCTGCCGAACCGCCTCGAACTTCGATGCCCCCTTGCGCCGCAACTGGTTGGTGTAGTCGATCAGAACGATGGAGTTGTTCACCACGATGCCCGACAGAATCACGGCGCCGATGAGAACGACTACGTTCAGGACTTGCTGGGTCAGGACGAGCGACAGGGCGACACCGATCAGAGCGAAGGGGATGGCAAACATGATGATGAACGGCTGCACCAGGGATTCGAACTGGGACGCCATGACCAGATAAACGAGAAAGATGGCCAGCAGAATCGCGAACCGCATACTGTCGAAGGCGACTGCCCGCTCCTCACTCTGACCCGCCACAAAGGCAATGAAGTCGGCGGGCAGAAGAAATCCCTCCAGGAGCGACTCAATATCTCGGACTACGCTCTGCAGATCGCGTCCCGCGATGTTGGCACTGATCACGGCCGCCCGTTGCGGGCCGATCCGGCGAATCTCGGTGGGTCCCTCCTCGAGCCGCACAGCCGCCACGGAGGACAGGAAGATGGAGCTCCCGTCGGCCAGGTTCAGCCGCAGGTTGCTGAGATCGGCGAGCGAACGGCGGTCCTCCTCGGCGATCCGCACCCGGATGTCGATCCGCCGCTCTCCCTCGATGAACTCGGTGGGGATGTCCCCCTGGACCTTGTTCCGGACCATGGCGGCCGCGTCGCTGACGTTCAACCCGTAACCGGCCAGCTTTCTCCGGTCGAACTCGATGTGAACCTCGGGATTGCCCCCCTCGGTGCTGGCCTTCAGGTCACGCAGGCCCGGCATATCGGCGATCTGCTGCTTCACGCGCTCCGCGTGGATCTTCAGGGCGTTCAGGTTATATCCCTGGACCACCACCTCGACCGGTGTCTTAAAGCTGAACAGGGCGGGGCGGGCGAACTTGTACTCGAGGGCCGGAATCTCCCGCAGAGTCGCCCGGAGATGCTCGATCACGGCATCCTCCTTTTCGTGAAGGATGCCCGGCTTCAACCGCACGAGGGTCTGCCCGATGTGCTCCCGCTCCTCGACCGCGGAAACGCCAGTTTGATTGCCCGATCCGACGATGGTGTACAGCAGCTCGATGTCGTCGTTCTCATGTAGAAGGCGCTCGACCTCGGCCAGGCGCTCCGAGGTTTCCCGCAACACGGTCCCCGGGGGCAGCTCAAAGTCGATGAAGAACTCTCCCTGGCTGATTTCAGGTATCAATTCCGATCCCAATCGGCTCAACAGGCCCAGAGAGCCCCCGAACAGTACGATCGCCAGGGCCACGGCCACTAGCCGCGCCCTCAGGGCCCGGTCGAGAAGCCAGAGATAGGGCCGGGCGAGCCAGAACGTGCCCACCTCCGTTGCCTTCGTAGGCACTTTCCTTACGGCGGAGTCCCCGGCGTCGCTCCCCAGGCTCGAAAGCATGGGGATGAGCATGATCGAGACCAACAGCGAGGCCAGGAGGGCGAAGGTCACGGTGAGCGCTTGATCGGCGAACAACTGTCCGGCCACGCCCTCGACGAAGACGATGGGCACGAACACACAGACCGTGGTCATGGTGCTGGCCACGACCGCCTTTCCCACCTCGCCGGCGCCCCGGTCGGCCGCCTCGCGCAACGAGTAGCCCATCCGGCGGTAACGGAAGATCGACGCCAGGACCACGATGGAGTTGTCCACCAGCATGCCGATGCCGAGCGCCAACCCGCGCAGGGACATGATGTTGAGAGACACCCGGGACAGGTACATCAGAAAGAAGGTGGCGACGATCGAGATAGGGATGGCCAGGGCGATGATGGCCGTGCTCTTGACGCTGCGCAGAAACATCAGCAGGACCAGCGTTGCCAGGATTCCCCCCGCGATGGCGGTGTTCAGGACCTCGTCAATAGACTGTTTGATAAACCGGGACTGGTCGAAGACCACGTCGAACGCCAGCGGATCCCGCCTGTCCCGATATTCTTGCTCCAGAGCGACCAGCTCCGCGCGCACTGCGGAGGCGACGGCGACGGTATTGGCGTCCGCCGCTTTGAAAACGGCGATCTCCACGCTTTCCCGCGCGTTGATGCGGGTGATGATGTCCCGCTCCTTGAAGCCGGAATAGACGGTGCCGACATCTCTGAGTCGGATAGGGGCGCCGTTGCGGAGCGCGACCACGATCTCGTTGATCTCCTCGACGGTCTGAAACTCATTCAGCGTTCGGACGAGGTAACGGCTCTCTCCATCCCGCAGGGTTCCCCCCGTGAGGTTGATGTTCTCCTGCCCCAGACGACCGGTGAGCTCCCGAATGGGTAGTTGGTATCCGGCCAGCCTCCGCTCGTCCAGCTCGACGAAGATCTCCTCCTCCAGCCCTCCGGTCACCCGCACGGCGGCCACCCCCGGGAGACTCTCCAGCTCGGGCCGGACGAACTCCTCCGCTACGTAGCGGATGGCGGCCAGGTTCTCGGAGCCCGTCACGCTGACTCGCATGATGGGGTCCGTCGACGGGTCGTAGCGCAGGAGAATCGGCTTGTCCGCCGCCTGGGGCAGCTGAACCAGGTCCAGTTTCTCCCGCACGTCCAGAGCCGCAAAGTCCATCTGGGTTCTCCAGCTGAACTCGAGGATCACGTCGGAGACTTCCGGCTTTGAGACGGAACTCACCCGGACCACGTTGTTCGCCACACTGACGGCGTTCTCGATCGGCCGGCTGATCAGGCTCTCCACCTCGGCCGGGGCCGCCGCCTCGTAGCGGGTGCGGATCGTCAGCGTGGGGTAGGAAATCTCGGGAAGGAGATTGAGGGCCAGCTCGCCGTAGGAGACAACCCCGAAGACGGCGATCGCCAGGAAGAACATCGTCACGGTGACCGGCCGGCGGATGGAGAACTTGACGATGCGCATTAGTTATCCGCCCGCTGCCTCATTTCCGCCATGAGCTCCCGGACAAAAGCCCGCCGCTTCTCCGGATCGCTCTCCAGCGTCGGATCCTCCCGCAGGCGCGCCTCCCATCGCTTGCGGATTTCCGGATCCTGCTTCATTCGTTCGAACATCTGACCCCGCTGGTCCGGGCCTCCGAGGCGTTCCCCGCCGTCCCACCGCCGGGCCTCCGCCTGATCCGCGGGGTCCGCCGGGGAATCACGCCGCACC
>CAYRCA010000066.1:0-13480 GCA_964422565.1 uncultured Acidobacteriota bacterium
AGCCGCCCGACTTCGTTCGATCCTGGCTTGGGGACTGCGAGCATCTCCGGTTCCAGGAACCGTTCGCCGCGACCTCGGGGAGTCGAGCGTCTTGATGGATCGAAGGGCCGCTGCCGAACGAGGCCAGTGCCGGACCTCGAAGACACCCGGCGCTCCGGGCGACTCCATTCCCAAGGGGGTCCTCCGTCCATCGTAAAAGGGGAGCGAGGGGTTTGGTGGCCGATGCCTGAATTACCGGAAGTCGAAACGATTCGAAGAGGGCTGACCCCCCATCTGGTCGGCCGGATCGTCACGGGATTCGTGTTCGGCGATCCGAGGATCCTGAAATGCGACTCGTCCGTGCTGGCGGAGTGTCTGACCGGCGCCCGGGTCGAGACGGTGGCGAGGCGGGGGAAGTACCTCATCTTCGATCTCGACCGACACCATCTAATCCTGCACCTGGGGATGTCGGGCCGGCTCACTCTTCGGGATTCCGCCCCCGCCGCCGGCGGGCCGTCCCTCCGGTGTCCGGTCGCGGGCCTCGAGCCCACGGCGCGAGACGGCCTGGATAAACACACTCACCTCCAGATTCTGTTCGACAACGGGTGTTCGCTGCTGTTTCGGGATCCCCGGAAATTCGGACGGGTCGTCCTGCTGCCCCGGGACGGGGATCGACTGGTCGTCTATTTTTCCCGCCTGGGGGTGGAACCCTTGTCCGAGGATTACCGGATCGAGGCGTTCCTCGAGGGTCTCGGCCACCGCAGGGTTCCCGTCAAGGCGTTTCTCCTCGATCAACGGGTCGTGGCCGGAGTCGGCAACATCTACGCGGACGAGGCCCTTTTTGAAGCCGGCGTCCATCCCGCCCGCCCGGTGCGGCGCCTGCGCGGATACGAGAAGGTGCGGCTTTTCGAAGCCCTTCCCAGGGTTCTTGAGAAGGGCATTCGTTTCGGAGGAGCTTCGCTGCGGGACTATCTCAACAGCGAGGGCGAGGAGGGGAGGTTTCAGGAGGAGTTGGCGGTCTACGGTCGCGATGGCGAGGCCTGCCGTCGATGTGGGGACGTCATTCGCCGGATCGTGATTCGGGGGCGGGGGACACACTTCTGCCCGACCTGCCAGAAGCGGTAGGGACTTTCCGACAGGCCTTCGAGCGTCCTCCTTGGATCGGATCAGACCGGCCCCCTTCGTGGCCCTTCGTGGACAGGACCTCGTTCTCGCCGTTCGTCGCGACCGGTGCCCTGTGCTAGACTCCCGCCCATGCGGATCGAAGACTTTACGCTGACTGTTCCGACCAAGGGCTTCTGCCATGTTGTCGATATCACCCGGGAGGTGCAGGAAAGAGTCGACCAGGCCGGGTTTCGCAGCGGGCAGGTGACCCTTTTCGTGGTCGGCTCCACAGCAGGGATCACCACCGTCGAGTACGAACCCGGGTTGGTGAACGATTTGGAGGAGTTCTTCAACCGGATTGCGCCCCCCACCCTGGACTATCATCACGAGCGGGCCTGGCAGGACGGGAACGGCTTTTCCCACGTGCGGGCGTCGCTGCTCAAACCTTCTCTGACGATCCCCCTCGCCCACGGCAGGATGCGGCTGGGAACCTGGCAACAGATCGTCGTGATCGACTTCGACAACCGCTCCCGCGATCGGGAGATCGCCATTCAGGTTATGGGCGACTGACGGAGGCGACGCGCCGACTCATCGGACGGCGAGCGTGGTCCCATGTGCCTCCTCCCGGTGAGAGGGCTGTACCGGTTCGCTCTGGACTTCTCGACGGTTGCCGGCGACCTCTCTCCCGGCCGTGCGGACACGGCGCTTCGGTCAGCGAATCTCGAGCTCCGGCGCCAGCAGCCACACTGCGGGTCGCTCCAGCCGCTGGAACTCCTCCCTCACCGTCCGTAGCCAAGCCGACATGCCGGAGAGATCGAGGAGATCTCCGCTGGCCAACTGCTGCCAAAGGCTCCTGGGTCGGGGATAGAGATCCAGGCGAATCACGTCGTCCTCCTTCAGGTCCAGGGCCTTCCGGATCTCGTCGACCGCGGCCGAGATTCCCCCCAGCGAATCGATCAGCCCCTCATCGACCGCCTGGGCGCCGGTGTAGATTCGCCCGCGGGCCTTCCCTTCGAGCTCCTCGTAGCTTTGGTCCCGTCCCTCCGACGCCTTCCTTACGAAGGTCACGTAGGTGCGTTCGATCCACTGGCGAACCTGCTCTTCCTGCTCCGGCGTCAGGGAGGTGGTCAGCGAGAAGAGGTCGCTGTTCGGCGCCAGCTTGATCCGGTCGACATCCATTCCGAGCCAGTCATAGAACCCGGAGAGGTCGAACTTGCCGAAAATGACACCGATCGAACCGGTAATGGTGGAGGGCTGGGCGACGATTCGCCTGGCCACCATGGAGATATAGTAGCCGCCCGACGCGGCGCTGCCCGACATCGAAACCACAACCGGCTTTCCCGCCTCCTCCAGGCGTCGAACCTCTTCCCAGATCATATCCGACGCCACCGCCGAGCCGCCGGGACTATCCACCCGAAGAATCACGCCGTCCACGCTCGCGTCGTTCCGAAGCTGCCGGAGTCTGGAGGTCAGGGTCGCGGCGCCGAGCAGGCCGGAGAAACCGTCCCCCCTGCCGGTCACGATGGTGCCGACGGCGCCGATATAGGCGACTCGAGCTCTGGGTCGGCGAGGCGCCGTCGAACGGATCGCCGCCAGGTAGTCGGAGACCGAAACGCCCTCGTACCGATCTTCATCCTCGTCGGGGGCAAGCAGGCGCCTCGCCTCGTGCCGGTAGGACAGGGAATCCACCAGTCCCGCCGCCTGGGCCGTCTCGGCCGAAAAGAGTCCCTTCTCCATCAGCGCCCGCATGTCCCGCAGGTCGATTTGCCGGTCTCTCGCCACCGTCTCCAGGAAGCGCTCCTGGATGTCGGTCAGCACACCCGTCAGCATGGATCGAATCTCGGGAGTCATCTCCTGCCGCGTGTAGGTCTCGGGCGACTTGTACTCCTTGAAATGGATGAACTGCGGCTTGATGCCGAGCTTGTCGAAGGTACGCTTCATGAACACCACTTCGGCCATCAGCCCGTTGACCAGAAATCCCGTTGTGGGGCTCAGGGCGATCTCATCCGCGGCAACGGCGAGATAAAGTTCCTTCTCTCCCACGATGTCCAGCGACATAAACGCAACGACCGGCTTTCCCGAAGCGGCGAAGATGGCGATCGCGTCCCGCATTTCCTCAACCTGGGCCCAGCTCGTAAACAGGGGGGAGATCTCCAAAAACACACCCGAGACCCGGTCATCCCCGGCCGCATGTTCCAGGGCGCGCCGCAAATCCCACACGTTCTGTGCCCGCGGTTCCAGCAGCAGGCTCCAGGGATCGCTGGCCGGGACCTCGGACAGAGTCCCCCCGAGCCCGACCTCCACCACGGTCTCCCTCGGGATCGACGGAGGCGCTTGTAGCACGTAGATCAACGCCGCTCCAAAAACGATGGCCAAGCCCACTGCAATGACGAGCACGACAATCAGAAGCCAGATTTTCTTGCCGCCCATTAAACCGCTCCCCTCTTGGATTGACAGGGGACGTGTCGTGGCTGGTCACGCCCCACGTTAGATTCTATGATGACTGGGGTCCTGGTTCCAGTTAAGAATGGTGTGTCGATTCGGCGCCTCGGGATTCATCCGGGCGTCGCATCGGTGAAGGGAGGAGAAAATGGGGAAGGCACCTGTTGGCTTTGTCGGCTTGGGAATTATGGGGCGGCCTATGGCCCTGAACTTGGCCAAGGCTGGATTTCGACTCATCGTCCACAACCGCACCGGTGCCAAAGCGGAGGCGATCGCCTCGCCTACGATCGATGTTGCCGGAAGTCCAGCCGAAGTCGCCCGGCAGTCCGAGATCGTCATTGTGATCGTTAAGGACTCGAAGGCCGTGGAGGAGGTGATCGCCGGCGACCAGGGGCTCCTGGCAGGAGTTCGTCCCGGCGCCGTGGTCGTCGACATGAGCACTATTTCGCCGACGGTTGAGCGGGAGATGGCTCGGCGGCTGGCGGAGAAATCCGCTCATCTGGTGGATGCTCCCGTATCGGGTGGAGACATCGGGGCCCAGCAGGGGACCCTGGCCATCATGGTAGGGGGTGAGAGAGAGATCCATGAACGGCTCTTGCCCGTGTTCCAGGCGATGGGAAGGACGATCACTCACTGCGGGCCGGTGGGACACGGCCAGCTTGCCAAGCTCTGCAACCAGATCCTGGTGGCGCTCAATCTCCTGGGCGTCTCGGAGGCATTGGCCTTCGCCCGCAGAAGCGGGCTCGACCCCAGCGTGATGATCGAGGCGGTCAAAGGGGGAGCGGCTGGAAGCTGGCAGCTGAGCAACCTGGGCCCGAGGATTGTCGCCCGGGACTTCGGCCCGGGGTTCATGGTCGACCTGATGCAGAAGGACCTGAAGCTGGTGCTTGGTTCGGCTGACGAATCGTTGACATCCCTACCGGCGACGGCGCTGGTTCATCAACTCTTCAACGCGGTTCAGAATCGCGGTTGGGGGAGCGAAGGGACACAGGCCCTGGCCAAGATCCTGGAGGAACTCAGCTCGCTGAGCGATTCACAAGACTGGGGCGAACTCTGAAACCGTCCGTATCGACCACGGCCCGGGCCGGAGGCCGCATTCTCGAACACCGTGGGCCGCGTTCCTCCGCGGTGCGCCCCGGGGTCAATCCCGTGGGTCGCCGGGCGTTTAAGCTCGATAGGGTCTTGCGGTCCGGCCCTGTCGATCCTCGCCCGGCCTCTGGCTCTGTGGCCCGTCAGGGTTGGCGTGTGGGAAATCGGTAGGAGGATGGACTCGCCGCGAATTTCGGTGATCATCACCGCCCTGAACGAGGAGAGGGGGGTGCTCCCGGTGATTGCGGCGTGCCGGGTACCGGGGGTCGAGGAAATCATCCTGGTCGACGGCGGCAGCTCCGATGCGACTCGTGAAGTGGCCGCCCAAACCGGTGCCACGGTAGTATTGTCCGAACGGGGTCGGGGCCGGCAGTTGAACCGCGGCGCCGATCAGGCGAAAGGGGATATTCTCCTCTTCCTGCACGCCGACACCCTGCTTCCCGTCGGTTTTGCCGAGGTGGTCCCCCGCCTGTTGCGGCTTCCGGCCACAGCCGCCGGAGCTTTCAGCCTCCGGATTGCGGGCGGCGGGCCCTCGCTCCGTCTGATCGAGGCGGGGGTGAACCTGCGTTCCCGCCTGCTCGGTCTTCCCTACGGCGATCAGGCCCTGTTCATGAACCGAAATGTCTTCGTCCGGGTCGGCGGCTTTCCGGAGATTCCCATCCTGGAAGACCTGGTGATGGTGCTGCGTCTGGGCAGGGAAGGGAAGATTCGCATTGCCCGGAAGGCGGTTCGGACCTCCGCCCGCAGGTGGGAGGCAACGGGACCCTGGAGGATGACACTGGTCAACCAAGCGGCCGTCTGCGCCTATCTCGCCGGCGTGCCGCCGGAGCGGATTGCCGGATGGTACCACTCCCACTCCCCGAGGCGGTGAGCCGGAAGATTGACCCGAGAGGGAACCGCTGAAACTATTTGACGGACGGATGAAACATTCGAGGGTTGAAGATCATCTAAGGGAATGTGAAGGCAAGATAGAGGGAGCGACCCGCTCCCTCGCTCCTCCTCCCCATGTGAGCCCGTTCCCCAGACGGGCTCACACCCCTCTTCAGGCCGATAAGTTGACATCGTGTGTCGCGGCGCGCCAAATCTCAGCCCTTATCTCGCGCGGGGGGGCGTCGGAACGGGCTGGTCGCGTTGAACTGCATAAGGCGCAAGGCTCCGGAGATAATCTGAAGCGGTCCCACTGTCGCGGCTGTGCGGCGCCTCGACCACGGCGAGACCGGTCGGTCGGGACCTGGGGTGGTTCCCCCCGGATTGCGCCCCCCACGAGGACGGATCGTGGTTGGTGAAGCGGCGCGCTCTCTCGACCGGAGGGGACTCGTTATCGGCCTCGCGCTCTTGTCCGGCGTGGCCGCCTGGAGCCTGTTGAGCCCGTCCTTCATCTACGGCGAGGGCCACCTGGAGCGACCGATTCTTCTTTTCCTGGGAACCTATCTGATCGCCTGGCTCGCGTTTGGAGCGGCCGCCTACCGGCTGGCCGCCGGGAGCGACCCGGGAATCAAGCTCATCCTTGTCGTAGCCTTGCTGGCGCGTCTGATCCTGCTTCCCTCCGGCCTGATCCAGGAAAACGACGTTTACCGCTATGTGCTTGACGGCCAGGTTTTGTTACATGGAGGGAACCCCTACGAATACTCGCCCCTCGCCCTGGCCCGCGCCGTCGATCCTCCTCTCGCCGCGAGCCTGACGGACCCGGAAGCCCAGGTCGTCCTCCAACGTATTGGCTACCCCCACATTGCGACTGTCTACCCCCCCATGGCGCAGGTTCTTTTCGCCCTGGGTGCATGGTTGGCCGGCTGGGACTGGATGGGCCAGCGTCTGGTTTTCGTGGCGGTGGACTTAACGGTGATCCTTCTCCTGGTCGCACTGCTTGGCCGACTCGGCCTCCCTCGGGGCCAAGTCCTGCTGTATGCGTGGAACCCGCTGGTACTGAAGGAAGTCGCGAACTCGGTGCATCTGGACGTTCTGGTGGCGCTCTTTCTGGTACTTCTGTCCCTCAGCCTGATACGGTTCGGCGAGGCGCCTCACTGGCTTTGGGCGGCGCTTGGCGGACTGTGCTTCGCCTTGACCGCGCTGACCAAGATCTATCCCCTGATTCTGGGCCCGGCTTGCGCCAGGGTTCTGTTGCGGGGCCCTCGTCCCATGCGGTCCCTATTGCTCTTCGCAGGTGTGGGGGCCTCCACCCTGGTACTGGCGGTGGCTCCCTTTGTCGGGATCGGGTGGAATGCACTGACGGCGGGTCTAACGGTTTTCGCCGAGCGCTGGCGAATGAACGAGGGCCTCTTTGCGTTGTTTGACCTGCTGACGCCGTATCCCCGTCCGGTGGCTGCGGCGGTCATCGTCCTGGCGGCCCTGGTGATTCCCTGGCTGGGGCATTCGGCGGATCGAGGCCGGTTTGCGAGAGACGCCTTCTGGATATTGCTGGTGTGGTTCCTTCTGATCCCGACCCCGTACCCCTGGTATGCGGTTCCGGTCGTGGCTCTTGCGGTTACCCAGGTGGGGGCGTGGCCGGCGACCGTCGTCCTGTCCGGTGCGCTGGGCCTCTACTATCTCAGCTTTCACTTCGAGTACCATGGACACGCGGGCGCGTGGTGGGCCTGGACGCGGGGTGTGGAGCACGCCCTCATCTGGATTTCCATCGTCTGGTGCCTCGGCCGACCCCCTTCTCGGGGGCGGCGGGGTCAACCCGAACAGCTCTCCCATCGTCGGGGAACGGGCTGACACGGAACGACACGGAAGACACGGAACGGCCATATACGGGGTGCCGCGCCTTCCGCTAGAATGAACTCGCGCGGGGCGGTGGGATCCTGGAGGGTGGATTCCCAAGGCCGCGCCCACAAATGGTGACGTCCCGCCTTGGGGGGACGGGGGGATAGAGCATGACTGCTGTAATGGGGATTGCGTTGGCGGCGGCCCTGGCTCAGGGTGCCTACGAACCCACTTGGGAAAGCATTGACAGTCGGCCGAATCCCCAGTGGTTCGAGGACGCCAAGTTCGGCATCTTCATTCACTGGGGCGTGTATTCCGTACCGGCCTGGGGACCCAAGGATCGCTATGCGGAGTGGTATTGGCACGACCTGCGGAGGATGGACAGCGAGACCCAGGAATTCCACTTCAGGACCTACGGCGAAAAGTTCCAGTACCAGGACTTCGCCCCCCTGTTCAAGGCGGAACTGTACGACCCCGATCTCTGGGCCGACATCTTCAAACGGTCGGGCGCCCGGTACGTAGTGCTGACTTCGAAGCACCACGAGGGATTCAGCTTGTGGCCCGATCCGCACAACTGGAATTGGAACGCCATGGACATCGGCCCCCACCGGGACCTGGCGGGCGAGCTGACCGAGGCGGTCCGCAAACGGGGACTGCGGATGGGTTTCTATTACTCCTTCTACGAGTGGTTCAATCCGCTCTATCGTTCCGATGTCGATCGGTATGTGGACCAGTACATGGTGCCCCAGCTGAAGGATCTGGTTGAGCGCTACAAGCCGGACCTTGTCTGGCCGGACGGCGAGTGGGAGCATCCCAGCGCCACCTGGCGCAGCACCGAGTTCCTGGCTTGGCTGTTCAACGAATCCTCCGCGCCCCGGGACGTGGCGATCAACGATCGATGGGGACGCGAAACCCGCAGCCGCCACGGCGGTTTTGCCACGCCCGAGTACCAGCATCGCTCCGCGGGACCCCTGATGGAGGCGGGCCGCTTCGAAGAGTGTCAGGGGATGGGGAAGTCATTCGGCTACAACCGAAACGAGACGGCGGACGATTACCGGAGCACGACCGAGTTGCTGCACCTGTTGATCGACACCGTCAGTCGTGGCGGCAACCTCCTGCTCGATGTGGGGCCCACCGCGGACGGTCGCATTCCCGTCGTTATGCAGCAGCGCCTGATCGAGATGGGCGAATGGCTCGAAGTAAACGGCGAGGCGATATACGCCACAACCCGGTGGGACGAGGCGCCCGAAATGGAGAGGGTGCGTTTCACCCGGAAGGGCGATGACGTCTACGCCATATGCCTGGAGTGGCCCGGGGAACAACTGGTGATCCCGAACACCGTCGGCGCCTCCGCCGTCACCGTCTCCCTGGTCGGCTATGGGAGCGTTGAAGCATCCGCGGACGGGGATGTCATACGGATTCACGTTCCCTGCATTTCCATCGACAGAATGCCCTGTCGCCACGCGTACGTGTTCAAGCTGGAAATGTGATTCGTCGCAAGGAGTGGAGGACGGGCTTCCAGCGGCTTCCCGCCGTGCCGGCCGATCTCTGCGGTCCTTCGGGGGAGGCCGCCCTTGTTGCGGCGGCCACGCCGAGACCCCGCGGGAAGGGAGGGATGCCTGTTCTCCCCGCAGGTCAAGGGCTCGCGTCGGGAGGCTGAGCCAAGTCCTGAAAGCGCCGCTCCACATCCTCCCGGGTGACCTCCGGACCTTCGACGATCCAGAAGCGATAATGAACTGAGAGCGGCCGGTCTTGGTCGAGCGAGTAGCGGAAGAACTCTCCGAATCGACCGTAGCGCCGCTCCGACATTTCCGCGTCGCGCGGGTTAGAGGGATGGATCAAGTAGGCCACCGTATACAGCTGTCCGTTCAGGGGAAAGCGCATCGCGTTCCAGGGAAGATCGACATGGCTTTCGTCATTGACCTCCTGATCCTCGGGACGGTCAGCCCAGTCCGCCGGACGTAAGAAGCGGGTCGCCTCAAGATTTTCCGCGACGTCCTGGGTAGCCCGGAACTGAATCCCGGCATGCTGGCGGTCTCCATCGAGGCGAACGGGTCCCACCAGGGATCGAACGCTGGACCGAAAGTCGATCAGAATCTTCCCCTCGGGCTGGCGATAGGCTCGAATTTCCCGGATCTCCTCCGCGAACGGCGCGCCTTCAAGGTCGTTCCACAGGATTCTAACCGAGTGTCCTCCGAAGACCGGTCCCTCGAACCTCGCCAGTGTCTCCGCGTGCTGCTGGTGCTCCCCGTTGTTCGCGTGCCAGGTGTCGATCCTCGCTTCCAAATCTCCGATGTAGATGTGGTTGTAGCCGAAGAAGATGCCCCGGTGATGGGAGTAGAGCCCGCCCGCTCCCTTGGTGATGCGCCCCCGCCCCCCGGGGTCGTAGACGTGATGGAAGGGCTTCTTGGAGTGTTCGATGTCGTCTGGATCGAAGGTGGGATGAATGTATTGGAGGACGGGCCGGTCCCGGAACAGGAGGTTCGTCGCCGCGTCTTGAGCCGGCGCCCAGGCAAAGGCGCCGTCCGAGCAATCGCGGCCGAAGTCCAACGTGTAGCGGCCGGTCGCCCCCGCGGGCAGATCGAGGGTCCACCAAACGCGGGCCAGGCCTTCGGGCAGAGGCTCGACCTGTCCCGGGGTTTCCACTCCCTCGCCTCGGATGCAAACGGGTCCCTCGGTTCCCGCCGGAAGGTCGATGATTGCGGAGACGGGCGTGGCGGCATGCCCGGCTGGATGGGTGGCCCGCACCGTGACGTCGAATGTCGGCGCCCGGGGGTCCGGGGCGCACGATATCGACAGGATCAATATGACGGCAAGCAAGAGTCTTTTCATTGTGGAGCTCCCGATGGAGACTCTAACCGAGCCGTCCACCGTCCGCCAGACCCGACTTTGCGAAATGTCGCCATGGAGGGAGGGTGCGCGCAACGCCGCCGCAGGCGCTCGACGTTGAAGACAGGGACCCCCCGGTCCCAGCCCTCGATATTGGTGCTGTCGGTCCCCTCGGCCCCCGTCAACCGGGCAATCAACCTTCGATCACAGGCAGTGCCAAGGAGAATCGGCTGCCCCGCCCGCCGGGACCGTCCTCTACCCAGATCGATCCGCCATGAGCCTCCACGATCTTCCGGGCGATCGTCAGTCCCAGACCTGTTCCGGTGTGACTTGCCTTCGGGAGCTGGGCGGATCGGTAGAACTTCTCAAACACCTTTGACCTCTCCCCGTTGGCAATGCCCGGACCCTGATCGATGATGGATACGCGGCAGAAAGCCTTCGCGCCTCCCGTTCCCGCCGGGATCTCTTGGGGGAGTTGGTTCCCCGCGCCATCGCCGCGAAGGGTCGCCCCGCGGTCGGTGGGTTCGACGATAATGCTGATGCATCCTCCCTGCGGCGAGTACGCTATGGCATTGGAGAAGAGGTTGCCGAACGCCTGAAGCAGGGAGAGCCGATCGGCGTTAACCGGCAGTCGGACGGGAGCTCTCGAATCGATGACGACCTCGAGCTCTTTTTCTAGACAAAGACCATGTAGGCTTTCGACAGACTCCTGGAGAACATCCTCAACCTCGACTCTTTCAAACTCGTACTCGATGGCGCCCGCCTCCAGGCGCGACAGATCGAGCAGGTCCGCGATCATCCGGGAGAGGCGAACGCTGCTGGCCAGGTTCAGCTCCAGAAGGCGTCTCTGAGACCCATTCAACCCCTCGGAGAGCTCCTCCAGGAGAAGGCGCGTCGTCTCCTGAATCGAGGCCAGCGGAGCACGGAGGTCGTGGGAAACGTGCGAAATGAAGTCTCGCTTCAGCTGATCCAGCTCGCCGAGCTGCCGGCTCATGCGATTCATCACCCCCGCGAGCTCGGACAGTTCGTCGCCGCGCGACTCGGTGACCTGCACCTGAAAGTCCCCCGAGGCGATACGTCGCGTTGCCTGGATAAGCTCCTTCAGGGACACGGAGATCGAGCGGTAGGTCAGCGCCGACACAGAAACCGCCAGGAACAGCGCTACGGCAAGCGCTGTCCGGGACGCCCAGGTGATGCGTTCCCGCATGACCGCAGAGCGAGCGGCCGTGCGGCTCAGGAATACGCCGCTCGAGCGGAACAACCGTTCCAAATCATCGAACAGTCTCCGGAAAATGGGTTCCAAGAGGGGCTCCGCGGCCTCCAGGTGGAGGGGCTGGTCGCCGCCGAGTCGATCGAGGATTTGCTCGCAGGCCGCCCAGTCCTCAACAATGCCGACCACAAGTCTCCTGATTTCCTCGTCGACCGGATTAGCCCGAAGCAGGCCTCTCAAATCTTCCGAGATCGCGCCGCGCAGGGCCGCCATCTCCTGTCGATAGAACGTGTCGCGCGTTACGAGGTACTTATAGGTGAACTCTTGGAGAATTCTGGTCAGCTCGTGGGTCCGCATGGCGGTCAGGCCGGTTTGGAAACCGATTTCCGAAGCCTCGCGGTCGGCCCTCTGCATGCTTGCGACCAGGTGGGCCTGATAGAGATACGTCCCGACCAGGATCAGCACGATGAGTGCAAACCCCAGACCGACCTTCGTCGTTATCTTCATGATCCTTGGAACGACTTGAGTTTGTTTCGGATCGTCTTCACATCGACTCCGAGCCTGCGCGCGGCTTCCGCCTTATTGTCCCCGGTGAGCTCGAGCGTTTTCAGAATCAAATGCTTCTCAACCTCGAGCAGAGGGGTCCCTGCTTCCAGAACAATCTGGTTGGCGGTGGTCTGTCCGCTCTGCCTCAGGTAGGGGGGGAGATGGGCGACTTCGATCCACCCGCTCTTGGCCAATACCGTGGCCCGCTCCACGACGTTACGAAGCTCCCTGACGTTGCCGGGCCAGAGGTAGGTGGCGAAGAGGCGCTCAACCTCGTCGCTTATTCCCTCGATCCTCATCTTGTGCCTGTCGTTGAACTGGCAGATGAAATGATGCACCAGGGCCGCGATGTCGTCGGTCCGATCCTTCAGCGCGGGCAGCTCGATTCCGAACACGTTCAGGCGAAAGTACAAATCCTCTCTCAGTTTGCCTCTTTCAACGGCGGTTCGAGGGTCCTGGTTGGTGGCGGCCACCAGCCGAACGTCGACCTGCAGCACCTCCCGGCCGCCGAGACGGCGCACCCGGCCGTCCTCGATTACGCGAAGCAGTTTGGCCTGGAGCTGAATCGGCATTTCCCCGATCTCGTCCAGAAAAAGCGTCCCGCAGCTGGCCTGCTCGAAGCAGCCGGGGCGACTGCCGGCGGCACCGGTGAAAGCCCCCTTTTCGTGTCCGAACAGCTCACTCTCCATGAGCTCGCTCGGAATCGCGGCCGAATTGAGGGGAAAGAAGGGGCCGCTCGACCGTGGGCTCAGATCGTGGATTGCCTTCGCCACGAGCTCCTTTCCCGTACCGCTGGCTCCGGTGACCAGCACCGCCGCCTCGGTCGACGCCGCCTCCTCGATCATGTTGTAGACTTGCCTCATCGCGCGGCTAGCGCCGACGAAGGGTCCGAAATCACCACCCTTCTTGATCCGAGACCGCAGCCGCTCAACCTTCCCTCGCTGTCGAAGTCGGCTCTCGGCGTTCTCCAGCAGTACCTTCAGGTGGCCGTAGTCGATCGGCTTGGTGATGAAGTCCTCGGCGCCCCGCTTCATCGCCTCAACCGCCGTCTCCACCTCTCCGTGGGCGGTGACCAGGATGACGGCGCGATCCCGATCCTTCCCCTTGAGGCTCTCGAGCAGATCCAGCCCCGAAAGACCGGGCATCAGGACATCGGACAGGATGATGTCGGGCTCCCAGGTCTCGGCGGCTCCCTGGGCTTCCCGGCCGTCATCGACGACCCGGACCTCGAAGCCCCACTTCTCGAGCCTTATCTTCAGAACCTCGCGCATAGCGGCATCGTCGTCCACAACCAGGATCTTTGTCATAGGAGTGTTCCCCTGCAAACAGGGTACCGGAAAGCCCACCGGGCGGGACAGCTTTTTTGCAAAAAACTCCGGGGCGCGTCAAAGTGCGCCGGAGCGGTACGGTGGACTCAAGGCGGATCTACCGGGGACGGATGGTTTTCCGGGGGTACAATGATTGACGTGAGACTTCTCCTGGTGGCTTCCGTATGTGTGATCTTGCTCCTGGGGCCGTCTTGCGGTCGGGCCCGGCCCGCGACGCTCATCAAGCTCGGGACGAGCACCGAGCTTCATC
>CAYRCA010000067.1:0-283 GCA_964422565.1 uncultured Acidobacteriota bacterium
CGGCCTGGGAACCGGCGCGGGTCCGGGCGCCGGCCGGTTGAGCGCCGCGTCGTACCTGCGGGTTTCCGGCGCCGGCGACCGGCTCACTCTGGGGGTAATCGGCTTGCGCCGGGGTGGAAGCATCCTTCGTCAGCTCCTCCAAATCGAAGAGCGGGACGGAAGTGCTCGGGTGGCGGCGGTCTGCGACGTTTACGAGCGGCGCAGGAGAATGGGGGAGGAGTCGTCGGGAGCCAAGGGCTACCTCCTGAAGAACGCCGCTTCCAAGGAGCTGCTCGAAGGGCTC
>CAYRCA010000067.1:293-13436 GCA_964422565.1 uncultured Acidobacteriota bacterium
CGAGCGCAACGACATCGACGCCGTGGTTGTCGCCACTCCCGACCACTCGCACGCCCATATCGCCATCGAGGCCATGGAGAAGGGCAAGGACGTCTACCTGGAAAAGCCCATGACCCACACCATCGAGGAGGCCCAGGAGGTGTGCCGCGTCATGGAGAGGACCGGCCGGATCGTGCAGGTCGGGTCCCAGACGACCTCTTCCGATCAGTGGTGGAAGGCGCGCGAGGCGATCGAGCGGGGCCTGATCGGGAAGCTCATCATGACCCAGGGTTCCTACCACCGCAATTCGCTGCGGGGCGAATGGAACTACGATATCGATCCCGGGGCGGGTCCCGACGCCCGAGGCGACGACTTTATCGACTGGAAGCAATGGCTGGCGCCGTTGCCGGAGAGGCCCTGGGACCCCGAACGGTTCTTCCGTTTCCGAAAGTTCTGGGACTACTCGGGAGGAATCGCCACCGATCTCTTCTATCACGTGGTGGCGCCTCTGCAGATCTGCTGGGGGGAAACGCAATTTCCCCACCGCGTCACGGCCGGCGGCGGCATCTACGTCTTCAAGGATCGGGAAGTGCCCGACACCTTCATGCTGACGGCGGACTATCCCAACGGCCACTCCCTGGTCCTCAGTTCCTC
This sequence comes from uncultured Acidobacteriota bacterium, assembly GCA_964422565.1. Classification (GTDB taxonomy): domain Bacteria; phylum Acidobacteriota; class UBA6911; order RPQK01; family JAPXNP01; genus CAYRCA01. The sequence goes on from CAYRCA010000067.1 coordinate 927, forward strand.
GATGGCCAACCACGACCACATCCCCGGACTGATTCGCGGGCACGAGGGAACCATCACCATCGTTCCCGACGGACGGTTCGAAGGTCGGGTAGAGTACATCACGGTAACTCCCCAGAGAACCGTGCGGGAGGAATTTGCGAGCCGCCATGGGACCGAGGAGTTCAGGATCGCCTGCGAACCGCGGGAAAGTCATCTGGAGAACTTCCTGCGCTGTGTCCGCACCCGGGAGAAACCGGTGCTCGACGCCGTGACGGGCTACAAGGCTCAGGTCGTGATCACCATGTCGGTGATGGCTTACCGGCAGAACAAGGTTCTTTTCTGGGATGAAGAGGCCGAGCGCGTGGTGGACTCCGATCCGCGGGCCGGCGACTCCGCCTGAAGGGCAACGGGCACCGGGGCGGGGGCCCGATTCGGGCGTCCGCCGGTTCCAGGCCGGCTGGCCACGGCGAATCCTTTCCTGTGGTTTGGAATCTGGGCGACCTCGACACGCTGCTGATCTCCACGGGCACGATCCGCGAAGTGCCGGACCAGGCGGTCCGCGCCTGCCGCACGCAGATCGTCACGGAAATCGAAAGTGCTGCCGGAACGGGGGACATGATGACGCTGCCGCATCGTGTCTCTTCTATGGCGATCATTTGGAAAGCGCATGGCCGACCCTGATGGGCATGAACGTGATCGACAGGACGTTCGGAGTCCTGGAGACGCCCGGGCATCAGCTCTGCTCCGGGTCGACGGTCTCGTAGCAGGCCTCGATCCGGCCGAAGTAGAGGGTGTGGAAATCCCGGTTCGGGTAGATTTCGGTCATCAGTTCCGGATCGAAGCGTCGGTCGTCCATCCTCGTCCGGCACACGACGCGGCATTCAAAGTGCAGCCCCGCACACGCGACGATCGGCGATTCCATGGTTCGAGAGGGGAGAGTTTCCAGGCCGCAGGCCTCGAACTTGTTCACATCCCGTCCCGAATAGGTGCCGCAGTAGGTCAACTCGTCGTTCCATTCGTCACCCCACGGAATCGACACCGTGAAATCCGGCGCCGATTCGATGAGTCCAAAGGTGTGTCGGCTGTCGCGAACCGCCACCGTGAGAACCGGAACCGACCAGAGAACCCCGATTTGGGCCCATCCGATGGTCATCGCGTTCAACTGGTCGCCGTGGCGTACCGTAAGGAACGCCCCGCGGCGGATCAGCTCGATCGTCTCTGCAAACCGGTCGAACCAACGAGAGTCCTGCGTCATCACTATCTACCTCTGGTAGCGCTGAACCGCTTGCCGGTGTGCGTCGTAACTGGTTGAAAAGACGTGCCTGCCGTCATTCCGGGATACGAAATAGAGGTAGGGAGCCTCGGCCGGGTCCAGTGCCGCTCGGATCGACTCAAGCCCGGGGTTGGCGATCGGACCCGGAGGCAGGCCGGAGTAAAGATACGTGTTGTAAGGAGAATCCAGCGCGAGGTGGCTACGGCGGATGATGCCGTCGAACTCGTCGACGAGCCGCACCGCGTAGATCACCGTGGGGTCGCACATCAACCTCATGCCGAGGCGGAGTCGGTTGTGGAAAACCGCGGAGACGAGTGGCCGTTCTTCGGCCGCACCGGTCTCCTTCTCGATAAGCGACGCCATCGTAAGGGTTTCTCGGACGGAAAAGCCGAGTTCCCGCGCCCGTTGTGCAAGGTCCGGAGTCCAGACGCGGCGGAAATTGGCCACCATCCGGGAGACGATCTCCGTCTCGGCCATCCCCGGAGTCAGGAAGTAGGTGTCGGGGAGGAGGTAGCCTTCCAGATCCCGGGCTTCGGGATCCAGGTCCCCGATCCGATCGGTCCGGTGCATCTCATCGATGAATCCCTGGATGGTGCCGAAGCCCGTCTCCACGAGAAGAGCCGTGACCTGGGTCAACTCCAGCCCCTCGGGGATGGTGACCCGTTGGTGACGAATCCGGCCGACCTCCAGAACCTCCAGCACCTCCCCCACCGTCATCGGCTCTTTGAATCCGTAGGCGCCGGCCTTGGGCCGCGCATCGGTCAGACGGGCCTTGATGTGAAACAGGAGGGCGGACTTGACCACCCCCGCATCGGCCAGTTGTTCCGCGATCTGGGCAATGGAGAGTCCTCGAGGAATGTTCACGACGACTTCCGGGTCGAGGTACCCGCGGTAGGGCGTGTCGACCTGTCGCTGCCACCATCCGTGGAGGACGAAGGCGCAACCCGCCAGCGCCAGCAGGACCAGAACCGCGCCTGCGGGAAGGAGAGTTCGTCGCCTTCGGTTCTCAGTCACGGTCACCTCGCTCCTCAAGATACCATTGCAGGATGAGGGCCGCCGCGAACTCGTCCCTCCGCCGGCGCCGGTCGGCCGGGGCGATGCCCACCTCGGCCATCATCCGCTCCGCCTCCTTGCTGGAGAGGCGCTCCTCGGCCCGGACGATGCTCACTGGGCAGAGCGCCGAGAGTTCGGTGATGAAGGCCTCCACCTGACGGGTTCCCTCGCTCTCCCCACCCGAGAGTCGAACCGGCCGGCCGACGATGATCCGCGAGACTTCGTACTCGTCGACCAGCCGGACCAGTTCGCGAAATTCCGCGCCGTCGGGCGTTCGGACCAGTGTTTTCAGGGGTCGCGCCGTGACTTTCAGGGGATCGGAGACGGCGACTCCAATTCGTCTGGCCCCGACGTCCAGAGCGATCCAGCGGGAATGATATTTGTTTATCGACATTCGTTTCCGACTCCCGGTAAGGTCGGCTGTGAGGGCCGGTCGGTACGGCTCAGCAGAAATTGTACCCCGCTCGCCCGGCGCTTGCCGGGGGAAGTCCTTGCTTGCAACGGGCTAATTTGCTTAAGCTATAGCTTGAGATCTCGACAAAATCCCCGCGGATTTGGCAGGCGTTATCAATGTTGGAAAAGACTAAACTGATTGTGTTGGTTCTCTCCACCCTCATTGTCACCTACGGCCTCGTGGGCGGCGTCATGGAGAAGGTCTCGGTCGGAGAGGAGGCGTACCGGGATCTGTCGGTGTTCACGAAGGTCATCGACTACATTCAGCGGGATTATGTCGAGGAGCCGGACATGAGGCGGGCGCTAAAAGGGGCGCTTCACGGGATGATGGAGGCGCTGGATCCCTTTTCCAGCTTTGTCGACCGAGAGACCTACGAGACGCTGACCGCCGCCGAGTCGGAGGCGGAGACGGGCTTGGCTCTTTCGAAACGGTACGGCTACGCCCACGTGGTGGCGGTAACGAGGGGCAGCCCCGCCGACAGTAACGGACTGAGAAGCGGTGACCTGATCGAGGCCATCGACGGTCACCCCAGCGTTTTGATGAGTCTTTGGGAGGCGCAGCGCCACCTGTCCGGTCCCGCGGGTAGCGAGGTCCGATTAAGGGTCATTCGGTCGAGGCGATCGGAACCCCAGGAAATCGTTCTTTCCCGGCGGGTTCCGTTGCCCCAGACGCCTTCCGCCCGGATTGTGGAACCGGGAGTCGGGTTGATTCGCATTCCCTCCTTCGAGGATGGCGTGTCGGAGGCGGTCGGCGCCAAGGTCAAAATGTTGCTTTCGGCCGACGCTCGGGGCCTGTTGATAGACCTTCGGGGGGCGGCGGGCGGCAGTCTGAAGGAGGCCGTGGCTCTGGGGGATCTGTTCCTGCCCAGGGGAAAGATCATCGCGGAGGTCCGTGTGAAGAAGACCCCGGCTGAAACGCACATATCGAGCGATGATCCCTTGGTGGAGGACCTGCCCATTGTCCTGCTGGTCGACGGAGGGACCAGCGGCGCGGCTGAAGTCTTCGCCGCCGCCTTGCGTGATAACGGAGAGGCGGAGGTGGTCGGCGAGAGGACCAACGGGCACGGTTCGATCCAGAGTGAGTTTCGGCTCCATGACGGGTCGATGCTGTACATTTCGACCGGTCTGATTTACCGTCCTGACGGGGAACCCATCCAGAGTGACGAGGTCAGGACGTCCGGCCTCGAGCCGGATCTTGTCTCGCCGGGCCGGGATTTTGTGTCCAACTTCTACTTCGATCACTCCAGTGAGGGCGGTGAGGAGGGAGAGGTGGACGACGGCTTCTACAAACGGCTCGATAAGGCGATCGAAAGCGAGCAGTTCAAAGCCGGTGTGGGCCACCTGCGAGAAAAAATTGACGACAGGGCCGAGAAAGTTCAGAGGGAAGCTGCATAATATCTGCTAAAGTGTGTGACTACTCGTGATGGGCTTAAACCAACTAACCATTAAGGAGGAGAAATGAACAAAGGGGAATTGGTGGACGCAGTAGCCAAGGATGCAAAGATCTCCAAGGCCCAGGCCCAAGCGGCGCTCGATTCGGTCGTAACCAGTGTGACGAAGTCCCTGAAAAAGGGGCAGAAGGTGACGTTGGTCGGGTTTGGCACTTTCTCGACATCCAAGCGGGCGGCGCGTGAAGGCCGGAATCCGCAGACCGGCAGGCCGATCAAGATTCCCGCCAAGAAGGTGGCGAAGTTCACTCCGGGCAAGGCCCTGAAGGACGCTATCAACTAGCCCTAGATCCGAACCGGGGCGGTGAGGGTCACCGTCCCGGTCTCCCTCCCCTCCATCGCGGACTTTTTCGTCGACCTTTGAGTGTGGTAATCTTCCCCCCTGTGTAGGTGCGTAGCTCAGGGGGAGAGCGCTTCCTTGACGCGGAAGAGGTCAGCGGTTCAAATCCGCTCGCACCTACCATTTTTTTGTTTTCGGCAGGAGCTAGATGCAGGAGCAGGAATCTCTGGAGGTCGTTTGCCGGGACGGCTCGGTCGAGACGGTATCGGATCCCGAGCAGGCTCTGGAGATACTTCGCCATTCCACCTCCCACCTGATGGCGCTGGCGGTTCTTGATTTGTTTCCGGGTGTCCATCTGGGAATCGGCCCCGCCACGAGCGAGGGTTTTTATTACGACTTCCAATGCGCTCAGCGTTTCACCGAGGACGATCTGCGGCGAATCGAGGAGCGGATGCGCGCGTTCCTCGGGCAGGATCTGCCGTTTGAGCCCTCAATCATCGGTCGGGAAGAGGCCATCCGCTTCTTCGACGAGCGGGGCGAGAGGCTGAAGACCGAGTTGATCGCGGAGCGCGACCGAGAGGTACTCTCCTGTTACCGTCTCGGCAAGCTGATCGATTTCTGCACCGGACCCCACGTGCGGTCGACATCCGAATTGGGTGCCTTTCGACTCCTCTCCGTCGCCGGTTCCTACTGGAAGGGGGACGAGAACCGCGAACAGCTGCAGCGGATTTACGGCACCGCCTTCTTCACCCAGCGGGAACTGGAGGAGTATCTCGCCCGTCTCGAGGAAGCTCGAAAGCGGGATCACCGCAGGCTCGGTCGTGATCTCGGGTTGTTCAGCGTCGAGGAGCAGGTGGCCCCCGGATTGATCTTCTGGCATCCCAACGGGGCGATCATCCGGACGGTGATCGAGGATTACCTGCGCCGGGAGCTTGTAAGGAGCGGTTATCAGTTTGTCTATACGCCCCACATCGCCAAGAGCGACCTCTGGAGGACCTCCGGGCACTACGAGTATTTTCGCGAGAACATGTACACCATGCCGGTGGACGAGGAGGAATACGTTCTTAAGCCGATGAATTGCCCGGGACACATCCTGATCTACAGGTCGGATATGCGCAGCTATCGCGATCTGCCCATTCGCCTGGCGGAATTCGGCACCGTGTATCGCTACGAGAAGTCGGGGACCCTCCATGGGATGCTTCGGGTCCGCGGGTTCACTCAGGACGACGCCCATATCTTCTGTCGGCCCGACCAGGTCGAGGACGAGGTTGTGTCGACGCTGGACTTGGCCGACGGCATCCTGAGGGACTTCGGGTTCGGTGAATTCAAGGTTACGCTTTCGGTCTGGGATCCGGCCCGGCCTCAGGATTATGCCGGAGGCCCGGAGGACTGGGGTTCGGCGGAATCCGTCCTGGTCCGCGCGCTCCAGGCGAAGGAATGGGAGTTTAGCCGGGCCGAGGGGGAAGCCGCTTTCTACGGACCCAAGATCGACATCCAGTTGATTGATGCGCTGGGCCGGTCCTGGCAGTTGAGCACCTTCCAGTTCGACTTCAACCTGCCGGGACGCTTCAATGTGACGTACATCGGGTCGGATTCAAAGCCCCACCCTGTGATCATGGTGCATCGGGCTCTGCTGGGTTCGTTGTAGCGGTTCGTGGGCGTCCTCACCGAGCACTATGGCGGGGCTTTTCCCGTTTGGCTGGAGCCGATCCAGTATCTCGTACTCCCTGTAAGCGACAAGCATCACGAGTACGCCCGCCGGGTGGAGGCGGAGTTGGTCGGAAGTGGCTTCAGGGTCAGGGCGGATCTGCGCAACGAGAAGGTCGGCTACAAGATACGTGATGCCCAGATCAGGAAAGTACCATTCATGCTCATCGTGGGGGACCGGGAGGTGGAGGGGGAAACGGTTTCGGTCCGGAGTCGCGGCGAAGGGGACCTGGGGGTGCGGCTTCTCGCGGAATTTGCCGACAGCTTGCGGAATCTTGTTGATACCCGGGCGCCAAAGCCGTAACTTCTTGAGAAGGGGCGCCGATGTCGGGGTGCCCCTCGTGTGAGTTCAAGAACAAGGAGGTCTACGTATCATAAGAGTCAGGGTAAATCATCAGATTCGGGCTCGTGAGATTCGAGTCATCGACGACAGTGGGAACCAGCTTGGGATCATGTCGCCGGACGAGGCCAGGCCGATGGCTGACGCCCGGGGGCTCGATCTGGTTGAGGTCGCCCCCGCCGCGAATCCTCCGGTCTGCCGCATCATGGATTACGGCAAGTACCGATACGAGCAGAGTAAGAAGGCGCAGGAAGCGAGAAAGCACCAGAAGACGGTCCAGGTCAAGGAGGTCAAGTTCCGGCCTAAGATCGACCTGCACGACTACGAGTTCAAGAAGAACCACGCCGTCCGCTTTCTCAAATCCCAGAACAAGGTGAAGGCGACGGTGATGTTCCGCGGCCGCGAGATAACCCACCCGGAGATCGGGCAGGAGATCCTGAGTCGCCTGCAGAAGGACCTGGATGAGGTGGCCAACGTGGAGAGACCCGTGAAGCTGGAGGGGTACACCATGAGCGTGATCCTTTCTCCGAAGAAGGAGTAGCCTCCCCTGCCCGGCCGTTGCGGGTCTCGTTCCGCAGTTGCGAGCGCTTTTCTGGTACAATCCAGCCTTTGCCCTTCCATCGAGGGGGGCGCAAGGGGAATTCCGCGATGAAGCTAAAGACCAAGAAGGCCGCGGCCAAGCGTTTCCGCTTGACGGGCACGGGCAAGATAAAGCGCCGGCGTGCCTACGCCAGTCACATCCTGACCAAGAAGTCGTCGAAGCGCAAGCGAAGGCTTGCCCAGTGGACGCTGGTGTCACCGGCGGATATGAGGCGGGTCAAGGGGATGCTTAACCTCTGAGAAGTGGGATGTAGTCATGTCGAGAGTAAAACGGGGGAACAGGCGGCTGAAACGCCGCAAGAAGATTCTCAGTCAGGCCAAGGGCTATTGGGGGACCAAGAGCAAGCTTCATCGTGCGGCCAAGGAGCAGGTCATGCGTTCCCTGGCCTACGCATATCGGGATCGAAGGCAGAAGAAGCGGGATTTCCGCCGCCTTTGGATTATTCGGATCAATGCCGCCGCCCGCCAGTGCGACTTGTCCTACAGCCAGTTGATGCACGGACTGCGGACCGCGGGAGTCGAACTGAATCGGAAGGCCCTCGCCGACATAGCGTTTCGCGATCCCCAGGGTTTCGAGCGTCTTGCGGAAACGGCCCGAAAGGCTCTCTAGGCGGTGGCAACCCTGGAAATCTCCCATCCACTATGGGATGCCTTTCTTCGGGATCTGGAAGGCGTGACCTCGCTCGACCAGTTGATGGAGGTCCGAGACCGATATCTGAGTCGGCAGCGCGGCTTGCTGGCCTTGGAGATGCGGAAGCTGGGTAGCCTCGCTCCCGAGGAGCGGCCCGAGGCGGGCCGCCTCCTGAACCGTTTGAAGGAGGGGGTGACGGCTTGCCTCGAAAGCCGCCAGGCCGATCTGAAGCGGGGGGATGTGGAATCCCGCCTGCGCCGGGAGCGGGTCGACGTAACCCTCCCCGGTTACGCCTTCCCCGTCGGGTCGCTTCATCCCATCTATCGTCTGTGGAGGGAGATGGCGGACATCTTCGTGCGGATGGGTTTCGAGGTGGTGTCGGGACCCGAGGTCGAGACCGACTATTATAACTTCGAAGCTCTCAACATACCCAGGGGACATCCGGCCAGGGACGACCAGGATACTTTCTATATCGACGATAACCGGCTTCTGCGAACCCACACCTCGCCGGTGCAGATCCGCACGATGGAGAAACGGCGGCCTCCGCTGCGGATCGTGGTCGCCGGCCGGGTCTTCCGCCGGGACGCCGTGGACGCGACCCACAGCCCCATGTTTCATCAGCTCGAGGGACTGGTCGTCGACGAGGGGATCAGCCTGGACGATTTGAAGGGAACTCTCGAGGTCTTTTTCCGGGAGTTGTTCCGCAGCGATGTGAAAGTCCGGCTGAGGCCCAGCTACTTCCCCTTCGTCGAACCGGGCGCCGAAGTCGACATCAGTTGCGTCTTCTGCGGCGGAGAAGGCTGCCGGGTCTGTAAGCGCAGCGGCTGGGTGGAGATCCTCGGAGCCGGGATGGTGCATCCCCACATTCTCGACCGGGTGGGATACGATTCCCAACGTTACACCGGGTTCGCCTGGGGAATCGGAATCGACCGGGTGGCCCTGTTCAAGTATCAGATCGACGACATTCGTCTCCTTTTCGAGAATGACCTACGTTTTCTCAGCCAGTTCTGAGGATCCTCCGGGTCGTGCGGTGTAGGGTCCGGCAATCATGAAAATCAGTTTGAGTTGGCTCCGGAAATTTGTGGACGTCGATGTCCTGGGAGTGGATCCCGGGGAGTTGGCCCGGGCCCTGACGATGGTCGGTCTGGCCGTCGATGTGCTGGAGCGGAAGGGTGACGACTGGGTTTTCGATGTCGATGTGACCACAAACCGGCCCGATTGTCTCAACCATCTGGGAGTGGCGCGCGAACTGGCGGCCCGGTTCCGGCTGAAGTTGGGGAGGCCCGACTATTCCCACCCCGAGACCGACCGGACCCGTTGCGAGGACTTCCCTTTCGAGATTCATATTGAAGACCCCGATCTCTGCCCGCGCTATGCCGGACGGGTCGTCACGGATGTGCGCGTCGGACAATCCCCCGACTGGCTGAAGGGCCGGCTTGAGGCGGTGGGCCAGCGTCCCATTAACAATGTCGTGGATATCACGAACTACATATTGTTCGAGCTGGGACATCCCCTGCACGCCTTCGATTATTCGAAACTTCGGGGAGGGCGGGTCGTGGTGCGGCGCGCCCGTCCCGGCGAGCGGTTGACGACCCTGGACGGCATCGATCGGGAACTGGACGAGAGCATGCTGATGATCTGCGACGCGTCCTCGCCCGTCGCCGTGGGTGGCGTCATGGGTGGAGAGGAAAGCGAAGTCGTCGAAGGGACGCGAACCCTGCTTATGGAGAGCGCCTTCTTCCAGCCGGCGTCGATCCGCGGCACCTCGAAGAACTTGGGATTGTCGACGGAGGCCTCCTATCGGTTCGAGCGGGGGGCCGACCCCGAGATGCCCGTCCGGGCGCTCAACGTCGCCTGTCGACTGATTGAGGAGATCTGTGGGGGGCGGTGCGTGAGTCCCGTGATTGACGTCCATCCGGCTCCGTTCCAGCCGCGTTCGCTTCGGCTGCGGCCCGGGAGGGTCTTGCAGGTTCTGGGAGTTGATGTGCCTCGGCGGGAGATCCTGGAAATTCTGGAGGCCCTGGAGTTTCAGCCCGTGGAGGACGGGGAGGCGGGTGGAATCCAGGTCAGGGTTCCCGCGTTTCGCGGCGACATCGATATCGAGGATGATCTGGTGGAGGAGGTGGCCCGACACTTCGGGTACGATCGGGTACCCTCGCGGTACCCGTCCCCTTTCCGGGCGGGCGGCCACCTGCCCAACGAGGGCCACGAACGGATGCTGATCGACGGGCTGACCGGGTTCGGCTTCTCTCAGGCGGTCAACTACGCGTTCGCCTCGCCGGAACGAGAGGCGCGGTATGGGGTCACGGCGGGATCGGGCGTCGCCTTGGCGAATCCCTTGACGGAAGTGGACACCCATCTGCGCACGACTCTGATACCCGGCCTCCTGGATTCGGTCCGCCACAATCTAAACCACGGACGGCGCGAGATTCGCCTCTTCGAGATCGGCAGTGTCTTCACGTCCGCGCGGACGGGAGAGCAGTCCTCGGTTCTGGAGACCCCGATGCTAGCCCTGGCTGCGACGGGGGAGTTCTACAACCCCTTCTGGAGCGGGTGCGCGGAGCCTTTCGACTTTTTTCACTTGAAGGGAGTGATCGAGGCGCTGTTGGTCAAACTGGGTGTGGAGGTCGAGTTCAGGCAAGTGAGCGGGGTTGCCTACCTCCATCCCGGAGTGGCCGCGGAGATCGTTGTCGGAGAGAACCGGTTCGGACTGGCCGGCGAACTGCATCCGCTCCTGAGGGACCGCCTGAAGCTGCCGGAGCGTCTTTACTATGGCGAAATCGACCTATCCAAGGTTTACGCCCAGCCAATACCCGAGCCGCGTTTCGTCGCCCCATGCCGATTCCCATCGGCGGAGAGGGACCTCTCGTTCCTGCTTGACAAAGAGCTGACCTTTGGTAGAATAGCGTCGGCAGTTCAGGTCTTGGCGATTCCTGAACTGAGATCGTTTCGATTGATTGATCTCTATCAAGGTCCGAATCTTCCCAAGGACAAAGTTGGTCTGACCGTGCGCCTGACCTTCGAGGATGCGGCGCGGACGCTCACCCAGGGCGAAGTGAGCGATCGCTGTGAGGCGGTCGTTTCGGCGCTCCGGGAGCGGTTCGCCGTCGAGCGGCGGTAGCCTCGAGGCATCCGGGGTCAGGGGGCTTCGGTAATGTTGAGGCGGGGGCTTCGCCGCTCAGCGAGGCGGTGGAGCTTGTCGTTCGGTGGAGATTGGCGTTGCCCGAGGATCGGATGTCGGAGTTGGAGAGGCAGGTCGATCTCTTCGCCGAGCGATTCGAGCGCCTGAACTCGGAGAGCGCACGGCTGCGAAGGAGAGTTGAAGCGCTGTCAGAGAAATTGGAGGGATTAAAGCGGGAGTTTGAGGCCAAGAGCCGGCAATTGGAGAGCCTGAGGCGGCAGCGTCTGGAGGTTCGCGCCAGGGTGCGGCGCATCCGGGAGCAAGTCTCCAGCCTGGAGGAACCGATAAAGCGGTAGGTGAGGCGGGCAGATGGGTGGAGGTTCCGAACAGGTCACGAGGGTGACCATTTTTAACCGCTCCTACGACCTGCTGGGCGAGGACGTAGAGTACATTCGCTCGCTGGCGGAATTTCTGGACCGGAGGATGTCGGAGGTTTCGGAGTCCACGCCTACGGTAGACTCGGTGAAGATAGCCATTCTGGCCGCTCTGAACATCGCGGGCGACTATGTCACGACCCGCGAAAAGCTCGACCGGCTGGAGAAGGATGTTACGGAGCGCGCCGAACGGATGCTGGTCCGGCTGCGAGAGATCGGTTTGGAGTCGCCCTGACCGCCTGTTATAGGCTACAATTTGCATGGCCCCTGCGATGCTCGTGATGGTGAGCTGTAATTGAGCCAACACTCAAGAAACGGGATCTCGGGTCTTTCTGCTTTGAGGAGTAGAGAGTAGAGAACCCACCTGGTTTGACCAGGTTCACTTCAGCGAGCCACACGACAAAGCGGGGGAACTCCCACCTTGTTCGCCTCCTCCGACGCGCGCACTTCTTTGGGGGGATTGGCGCATGGAACAATATGTAGTGCTCGGGGGGATGGCGGCCGGCGTCATTCTCGCTTGGTATGTGATCAAGCTCCGTGTGGTGGACCGCAAGATCGCGGAAGCCACCCGGCAGGCTCGGGTGATCGGGGAGGCCGCCGGCCAGGACGCCGATCGGTTGAAGAAGGAGAAACTACTCGAGGCCAAGGATGAGATCTTCAAGTGGCGCGTGGCGGCCGAGAAGGAGGTTCAGGAACTGCGCCGCAAGGCATCTGAACTGGAGGGGATCGCCGTTGAGAAAGAGCAGAGGCTGCGGCGGGAGTTGAGGCGAGCCGAGCGGAAAAGGCGGGAGATCGATGAGCGTCTGCGCGGGCTCGGTGAACGGGAAGCGCAGGTGGAGGAGTCCAGGACTCAGGCCGATCGGCTGGTCGAAGAGCGATTGCGCCAACTGGAGGTGGTTGCCGGGATGACGGCGGAGGAGGCCAAGAAGTCGCTCTTGCAGAGTATGGAGAGCGATGCGATGCGCGACGCGGCCCTTATGGTCAAACGGTTGGAGGACGCGGCCCGGGAGAAGGCCGATATGGAGGCGCGCAAGATCATCTCCCAGGCCATCCAGCGCTGCGCGGCCGAGCATGTGGTCGAGTCCAGTGTTTCGGTTGTCGATCTGCCCTCCGACGAGATGAAGGGGCGGATCATCGGCCGCGAGGGACGCAACATCCGGGCGCTCGAGCAGGCCACCGGAGTCGATCTGA
>CAYRCA010000068.1:0-3294 GCA_964422565.1 uncultured Acidobacteriota bacterium
TCATCCAAGAGGTGCCCGCCTTGGTCCGCAGCCGAGCGCGGCGAAGCGGGCACCTCGGGGCTAGCCGGGTCGCGTCATCCCAGAGGTGCCCGCCTTGGTCCGCAGCCGAGCGCGGCGAAGCGGCCCTCCGCCGCTTCCGCCAGCACGTCGGGAAGGAACGCGCGGCGGGAAATCGATGTCACGGGATCAGTTCCACCTTCACGATATAGTCCAGTCTCGGAAAATGCTCGCGCAGGTAGCGGTTGCCCTCCGAGTGGATGCGGTCCTGAGCCGGGCCCCGCCCGCGGGGCGCGCCCTCCCCATACTCGGAGTAGAGGGAGTCGACAACCCCCATGCCCTCGACCACCTGACCGAAGGGGGCGAAGCCCATATCGTCGAGCCTGGCGTTGTCCGCCAGATTGATGAACAACTGTGTCGTACGGCTGTTGGGCCCTCCCATGGCGTAAGTGATGTAGCCCCGCCTGTTGGATGCTCGAACCGGCTCGTCCTCAAGGGCGGCGGTCCTCCACCTCCCGCCCACCTCGGGGTTCCCGCTTATCCCGAACTGAATGACGAATCCATCGATTACTCGAAAGAAGGCCAGATCCTCGAAGAAACCGATCCGGACAAGATTGTAGAAGCGATCGGTTCCCCGGGGGGCCCATTCCCGGACCGCCTCCACCGTGAAGGGACCGCGCGTCGTTTCGAATCGCACGCGGAAGCGATCGGGCGCGCGCTCGGTCGCAAGAGAGGGGTCCAGGAGAGCGGACTCAGGCCGAGGGGGGTCGGGCTCGGCGGGCTCCACCTCGGGCTCGGCCGGAGGGGGGTCGACCTCGGGTTCCACTTCGGGCTCCGCCGGAACGATCTCGGGGTGGACCGCCGGCGGGTCGTCGGCTTCCACGGGAGCGACCTCCTCGTGAGCTCGACAGGCCGCCAGCCCGATCAATAGGGGTAACAGAGCCAACCCGAGCTTGAACGGAATTGGAATCATTGACGGTCTCCTTGCAAGGGGACGAAAGCGATATGATAGCAAACTGCTCCGGGTGGCTGCATGGGGGGCCGCGGGGGAAAGTGGCGGAAAGACGGAGGGGAGCGCTCCGCGGGTGTGGCTGCCGCCTTAGATTACGCGTACGTCCGCCCCCGCTCTCCGCCTAACGCCCGCCGCCCTGGGCTAGCCAAGGGCTAGCCAGCGGTCGGCCGCCCCTGCCGCTCGATGAGGTCGCGGACCGCGGGAAGAACGAAAATCCCGGAAAGATCCTCGCGGGCCAGTTCGCGACACAACACCTCCACGAGCCGACGGGGAGGCATTGATGAGTTGAGAAGCAGCACCTTCTTGCCCTTGACACGGCAACCGCCTCCGGAGAACTCCCCCGGCACGAGGCGCACATCGATCTCCATCCGAAGGGCGATCTCAGACAATCTGGCGACGAGCTCCGAGTCCTCCATCCCGTTTCCTTTTTGATTCTATAGCTCCGGTCTGAAGGTTTCAGGCCAGCTTCACGGGACGCGGGACCACCTTGCCGACGGGGAATCCCTGTTTCCCGTCTTCCCTGTGGCGGTGCAGCATACCTCTGGGCGCGCCATGATCAGGGACCGCCCCATGAGAAGAGGCGCAGGCCGCACCGGCGGACCGGAAGGACTTCGCGGGACTCCGGACGATCGGCCCGTGGCGGAGACCGTTCGAAAGCGGCGCAAAAGGTCCCGCCTGGTGACGGGTCTCACATAACGGCCGCCACGGTGCTCTTATGCTGTGTTCCAGAACGCGCCCAACGCGAGGAGATTAAGACCCATGAAAGTGGACCTTGGAGAACTAAAGAAACAGATTGAGACCGAGTTGCGGGGTATGGAGCAGCGCCGGACGCAGTTGCTCAGAAACCTCGAACAGATTCAGGGAGTCCTTGAGATCGTGGAGGAGACAATGGGTGAATCGGAGGACTTTCGGATCCAGAAGGCCCTCGAGCGCATGTCGGAACAACTCGACGGGGATCGCGAGGAGGCGGTCTGAGAGCCGCGCCATCGCCTCGCTAGTCGAAGAATCCGGCTTCCTGCGGACCCCAGGTTCCCGCGGCGTAGGGATGAATCTCGGGTTCCATATCCAACAAAGGGCTGAAAAGCTTCCAAGCGGCCTCCGCCTCGTCCCCCCGGACGAAAAGCGTCTGATCTCCCGCAATCGCGTCCATCAGCAGGGTCTCGTAAGCGTCGGGTAGGGGGCCGAAGGCCTCGGCGTAGCGGAAGCGAAGGCCTTCGGTCCGCATGTTCACACCCTGTCCGGGCGCCTTCACCTCGAAGCGCAGGTCGAAACCCTCGTCGGGCTGCAGAATCATGATCAGCTCATTGGAGGAGAGTCGACACTGGGTAAAGGGTTGGAACAGCGACACGGGCGGTCGCCGGAAGCGCACCCTGATCCGGGTCAGGCGTTGCCGGAGTCTCTTTCCGGTGCGCAAGTGAAACGGGACCCCCTGCCAGCGCCAGTTGGCGATCTCCAGACGCAGGGCCACAAAGGTCTCGGTCCGGGAGTCGGCCGGAACGTCCTCCTCCTCGAGGTATCCCGGGGGGGACTCCCCTTCGAAGGAACCGGCTGTGTATTGGCCGAAGACCACGTCCTCACCCCGGATCGGCTGAATGGAGCGAAGGACCTTGACCTTCTCGTCCCGGATGGAGTCGGCCTCGAAGGTGGCCGGCACCTCCATAGCCGTCAAACAAAGAAGCTGGGTCAAGTGATTCTGCACCATGTCGCGCAGGGCGCCGGAGCGATCGTAGTAGCCGGCCCTGGACCCGACCCCCAGCTGCTCCGCGACGACAATCTCCACACTCCGGATCCGGTCTCGATTCCAGACCGACTCGAAGAGGGGGTTGGCGAAGCGGAAAACCAGCAGGTTCTGGACAGTCTCCTTCCCCAGATAGTGATCGATCCGGTACACCTGTTCTTCATCGAAGCACTCATGCAGGGCTCGGTTCAACTGGACGGCCGACTCCAGGTCCCGTCCGAAGGGCTTCTCCACCACAAGGCGAGTCCAGCCTAGCCCGCGGTTGAGACCGGCGGATCCCAGACCCTCGATCGTCCGCTCCAGGCCGGCGGGGGGAAGCGCCAGGTAGAGAAGTCGGTTTCCGGGCAGGTCGTGCTCCTTCTCGATACTCTCGACCCGTTCCCTCAGGACGACGAAATCCTCCGAACTCTGCCGTCGGATGGTCTGGTAATGGACGCACCGCCCACACCAGTCGGCATCGACGTCCAGCCCCGCGTCCCGCACGGACGAAGCCGCCCACTCCCGGAAACTGTCCTCGTCGCGCTCGGGATCTCTGGCCACCCCCAGG
>CAYRCA010000068.1:3304-13409 GCA_964422565.1 uncultured Acidobacteriota bacterium
CGTGCACCGGCACATCACGCAGGCCGTTCTTCTTGAGATGGGCGAGAGCGGGCAGCAGCTTGCGACCCATGAGGTCGCCCGTACCTCCAAACACCACGAAAACATGGGATTCACAGCGATTGCTCATGTTTCGCCGGCCGCGGGGGAGCCCGCCAAAGACCGATTACGACCCCAATCCTCCGAAGGCACGGTTCCCGCGCAACCTGCGCGGTGACGGGAGTGCGGCCGAGCGGGTCGTTCGCGCTTTCCAGACCTCCCCGGGGAGCCTCCCTCCGGATGGCCTATATCCCCAGGCCGTCCACGTCATACTCCTCGGCATACTTGGGGGCGACGTAGATGTAACTCTCTTCGTAAAGGCTCCGCAGGTAGTTTTCCACCTCCGGTTGCGCCTTCTTTTCATACAAGGCCTCGGCGATCTCGGGACGGACCTCCTGCAGGGGTCTGACACCAGGCGGCGCGCGCTCCACCACTTTCACTATCTGAAACCCGTAATCACTCTCGACGATTCCGCTGTGGGTGCCGACGGGAATGTCGAAGACCACGGCCTCCAACGCCTCGTTCATCGAGCCCTGGTTGAAGGTGCCGATGTCGCCCCCCCGGGAGGCGGTGGGACCCTCGGACATCCGGCGGGCCACATCGTCGAACTCCTCGCCCCCTTCGAGGCGTGCCAGAGCTTCCTCGGCCCGCCTCCTGACTTCCGCCCTGTCCCGGTCCTCGGTCAGGAACAGAATCTCGGACAGATGAACCTTCCCGGGAACTCGAAACCGAGCCTGGTTCTCCTCGTAGTAGGCCTCAACTTCCGGCGTCAGTAGGGTGATCTTGGAGTAGACGTACTGCTGCAGCAGAGAACGGGTGATCATCTGCTCACGGACCCGCTGTCGGAACTCCTGCAGGGAACTGCCGCGCTGACGGAAATACTCGTCCAACACCTCCAGGCTTGGAATCCCCGCCTCCCTGCGCAACTCCTCCAGATAGGCGGCGACATCCAGGTCGACGTCGGCCGTGATACCGAGTTCCTCGGCCTTTTGCATCAACACTTTGTTCTGAATCATGATCCTGAGGACGGCCCTTTTCCGGCGCTCGAATTCCCGCTGAAGCTCCTGGGGATTGGAGACTTCCTGCTCCAGTTCCAAGCGAAACTGCTCCAGACTGCGATTGAGATCGGTCATGGTGATTATCTCGTTGTTCACCTTGGCGACGATCTCGTCCAGGATCCTGGGCCCTGAACGGTCTCCGGAGCCTTGAGAAAGAACTCTTCCCGACCCGGCGGCCGCCGCGACCAGAAAAAGAACCGTTAAAATAACCCTAGTTTGTTGATTCATCGGACTTTATACCCTTCAAGTCAAAACTGAGGGTCCCCTCAAGAATCCGCACGTCGGCCGCCGTGAAGATGCGGTCGACATAGGCGTCTACGGCATCTCTTTCCTTTCCCGCAGTCAGGGCTGAAAAGACCTGGTCCTGGACCTGGAAAAACCTTTGTTGGTGTCCCGGGATCCACTCCTCCAAGGCAAACAGGTGGACGCCATGGCCGGATTGAAAGGGTTCGCTGATCATCCCGGGCCTAAGCTCGAATATCACCTTCTCGAACTCCTCGGGCAACTCGCCTCGCTGGAAGACCCCCAGATGACCTCCATCGGCCGCCGTAACACCGATGGAGTACCGGCGAGCAAGCTCCTTGAAGTGATTCACATCCTCATCGACAAGCTCCGCACGAATCCTCTCCGCCTCTCTGCGATCTCGAGTCAGAATCTCCAGTACCCGGGCCTGATCGTCGACTCGAAAGAGATCGGCGTTCTGGTTGAAATAGGTCGTCATCTCCCGCAGTGTCACGTCCACCTGGGAGAGCACCTCCTGCTTGAGTAGCTTCTGGATCACAAGAAACTCGTACACCTGGTCCGAGAAGCCGGAATCCACTTCTCCCACACGGGCAACCCATTTCTCCGCGACCTCGTTGACCGTCTCCCCGTCGATGGTAATCCCATTCCTCAACGCCTCCTGCAGCAGCAGACGTCGCGTCACAAAGTCTCGAAACAACTCCCGCACGGGACCCGGGTTCGGGTCCGTCGTCAACTCACCCTGGATGAACGTTACATACTCGCGGAAGTCCTTCCCAAGCACGGGCTCGCCGTTCAGGACGGCCACAACACGCGAATCCGGATCCTCCGCCTCCGGGGAATCCTCCCTCCCGGTCGGGAGGCAGGCCACCGACTGCGCAGCCACCACCAGGGCCAATAATCGAGTACACCACATGCCTAACAACTAGCCGCCAGGAGGTCGAGCACCTCGAGAACGCGTTCCACAACCTCCGACGGTTCTCCCTCTATAGATGCTACCAGAGCGCCGTCGGTTGAAAAGGCAAGGTCGCCGCGGGACGCCATAAAGGGGATCACCTTGTGGGCGGACACGGGCGTATCCTCCCGGAGGCGGAAGAACACCTGCGTTCCCCGACGTTCGAGGGCCTTCAGCCTCAGAGGCCGGGCCCGCAGGCGAAGCTTCGCATACTCGAACAAGTTCGCCACCGGCTTCGGATAACGTCCAAACCGGTCGACGACTTCCTCCTTGAGAACGGTCAACCTATCCTCCTCTTCCACGGCGGAGACTCTTTTGTAGAGCCACAAGCGCAGGTTGGGGTCATCGATATAATGGGCCGGGATCCGGATATCCAGGCGCAAGTCGATCGCAGCGCGGACGTCCTCCACCTCCGGATCCCCTTTCAGCTCACGAATCGTCTGTTCGAGGAGCTTCACATACAGATCGAAACCGACAGCCTCAATGTGTCCGCTCTGCTCGCCTCCCAACAGGTTGCCGGCGCCCCGAATCTCCAGATCCAGCGCGGCCAGCCTGAAGCCCGCGCCCAACTCGCTGAATTCCTTGATCGCAGCCAGTCGGCGCCGGGCGTCGCCGCTCAGGGCGGCCTCGTCGGAAACCAGCAGGTAGGCGTATGCCCGGCGGTTGGACCGGCCGACGCGACCGCGAAGCTGGTAGAGCTGGGAAAGCCCGAATCGGTCGGCTCGGTTGACGATGATTGTGTTGGCCCTTGGAATATCCAGGCCGTTCTCGATGATCGTCGTGCAGACCAGAACGTCGTGCCGATGGTTCACGAAGTCGAACATCACCTCCTCCAGAAGCTCCTCTCGCATCTGGCCATGGGCCACTCCCACCCTTGCCTCCGGAACGATGCGCCGGACCGTGTCGGCCATCGAATAGATCGTCTCGACCGAGTTGTGGAGAAAGAAAACCTGGCCGGCTCTTTTCAGCTCCAGATCAATCGCACTGCGAATGATGTGGTGAGAGAACTTCAGCACCACCGTCTGAATCGCGAGCCGGTCCTTGGGTGGAGTCTCGATGATCGACAGATCGCGGATACCGATCAGCGACATGTTCAGCGTGCGCGGAATCGGCGTGGCCGACAGGGTCAGGACATCGACCTCGGCCTTGAGCCGTTTCAGCCGCTCCTTCTGGGCGACGCCGAACCGCTGCTCCTCGTCCACCACGACCAGACCCAGGTTCCGGAAGGTGACGTCCCGGGACAGCAGGCGGTGCGTTCCGATCAGGACGTCGACCAGACCCGATCGGGTTTGCTCCGCCACCTCCTTCTGCCGGCGGCGGCTCAAGAACCGGCTCATCATCTCGATTCGAACCGGGAAGCCGTGAAAGCGTTCCCGGAAGGTGTGGTAGTGCTGAAAAGCCAGGACCGTGGTGGGCGCCAGGAAGGCAACCTGCTTGCCGTCGTTGACCGCCTTGAAGGCGGCCCGCATGGCCACCTCCGTCTTGCCGTAGCCGACGTCTCCACAGATGAGGCGGTCCATGGGACGCTCCGACTCCATGTCGCCCCTGCAGGCCTCTATCGCCGCCCGCTGATCCGCCGTCTCCTCGAATTCGAAGGCAGCCTCGAACTCCCTCATCAACTCGTCGTCCGGCGAGAAGGGGTGCCCGCGTGCCACCTCCCGCCGGGCGTAAAGCTTGAGAAGGTCCTCGGCGAGGTCCCGCATCGATTTCTTGATCCGGGCCTTGGTCTTCTGCCAGGAGGTTCCCCCCAACCGGTCGACCTGCGGGGCGACCACCCCCCCCGAGGAGTATTTCTGCACCAGATCGAGCCGATCGATGGGCACGTAAAGTTTTGCGCCGCCGCTGTATTCAATGAGGACGAACTCGTTCGTCCGCTCACCCACCCCGACGCGCTCGAGACCTCTGAAGACGCCGATCCCATGATCCAGGTGAACAACGTAGTCGCCCTCCCGCAGGTGGCGGAAATCCGAGACGAACGTCCCGGCGAGGTCACTCCGGCGGGCCTCCGAGCGGCGCACGGCCCGCTCCTCACCGAACAGCTCGTCTTCCGTGATCACATGGAGGCCCAGTTCCCGCGAAGAAAAGCCCGAGGCCAGTCGGCCCGTCACGACCGAGAGAGGCTGAACCAGCGCGCCGGAGAATCCGTCCCGAGCGGCGGCGGCAGGCTTCTCATATTCGCGGAGAATCTCTATCAGGCGATCGGCCATTCCCTCGCTGGGTACGGCGAAGACCACCCGAGCCCCCTCCGATCGCCACCGCTCGATGTCGGCCAGCGCCTCCCGCAGGCGGCCCCGGTACCGTCGGGAGGGGCGAAAATCGAAAGACTGAGTCTCCTCGGGAGCCGACGCCAGGGTCTCCAGTCGAAGGCACGGGAAGCGCCCCAGGGTTCCTTCGATCGCGGAGCGCGGAAAATAGAAATGCTCGGGGGCGAGGGCCGGTGTACCTTCCCGCACGCACTCCTCGTAATCCTCCAAAGCCTCCCGCCACCGCGAGTCGACCACCGAAAAGAGATCGCGCGGTTCCTGCAGAATGAATCGCGATTCGCCTCCGGCCCTCTCCAGATAGTCGATCGGGCCGGCGTCGAGGGGATGAACGAGGGGAAACAGGAACTCGAACCCGTTGAACAGTTCGCCGTTCTCCGTGAACTGCAGATACTCGGAGAGGGTTTCGGCGAATCTGACGTCGTTCCAAAACTCGGGCGCCCGCCTGTGCCACGCGGCGATCTCTTCGGCCGAGGGCGTCATTTCCCGCATGGGGACGATCTCGCACTCCTGCACTAATCCCACGGAGCGTTGGGTCGAGGGCTCGAACTGGCGAATCGATTCGATCTCATCGCCGAAGTATTCGATCCGCACCGGCGCTTCGTGTGAGGGGGAGAACATGTCGACGATTCCACCCCGGAAGGAAAACTCCCCCACCCCGGTGACGGGGTCCTCTCGGACGTAGCCCATGGAGCGGAGCCTCAGGATGAGCGCCTCCCGGGGGATGGAAGTCCCCAGCGAAAGGGCCAGGCAGCGTTGTTGGAAACCCTCGGGTGACACGGTTCGAAACATCAAGGCGCCGACCGGCGCCAGGAGGACCCCTCGGAAGCCGCGGGAGAGCCGCGACAGGGCCACGGCACGTCGGGCGGAGAGTTCCGGGTGCGGAGACAGGCCTCGATAGGGGTCGGCCTCGGGACCGGGAAGCACCAGAACCTGGGAACGAAGCGCCTCCGGCAGGAAAAAAGAGAGATCCTGGGCCAGTTGCTCGGCCGCCTGAGTGCTCCGGGTAACCCAGACCAAGGGACCACCCACGCGCTGGAAATAGAGCGAAAAGACGAATGCGGGACTGGTGGAGACGAGGCCGTCCAGCCGGACCGACTCGGAGAGCCGCCGGAAGACAAGCTCAGACAGCCGGAGTGGGGTTTCGGTCGGTTCCACGGATTCTGTCAATGATGCGGGTCGTTGAGTAGCCTTGTTCAAAAGCGATCGCCACCACCCGGCCACCCCGACTCTCGACTGTCCCACGTCCCACGATCTGATCGAGAGGCCAGTCACCCCCCTTGACGAGCACGTCCGGTTCCAACTCCTGGACAATCTCGTAGGGCGTATCCTCGCCGAACACCGTGACGAGGTCGACGCAGTGGAGGGCCGCAACCATCTCACACCTGTCGCCTTCTTTCAGCACCGGTCGGCCGTCCCCCTTCAGGCGGCGCACCGACTGGTCGGAGTTCACCGCGACCACGAGAATATCACCCAGGGCCCGGGCGGCCTCCAAATAGCGCACGTGTCCCGGGTGGAGAAGATCGAAGCAGCCGTTGGTGAAAACGACGCGGCGGCCCCCGGAACGCAGGGACCGCAGCAGCGAAGGCAGTTCCGCCCGATCCTTCACCTTGTCGCGCGCCAGAACGGGAGTCACCGGGTCCCTCCCAACGTCACTCGGGCATCGGTGGGCTGAATCGACTCGACACGAACCACCTCCCGGTACTCCTCGGGAACGAAGACACTCAGCGGGAGGGGAATCGTCTCTCCCTGCCCGCCGCCCTCCAACAGGACGTAGGCATAGAACCTGCCGGCGGGCAGTTCCTCCGGATAGGACATGGGGACCGATACGACCACCTCCGCCTGGCGAGGGGTCACCTGACCTTCGGCTTCCTGGGGGAGAACGCGAATCGACACACGGAGGTCGACCCGCCGCCTCTCCTCCTCGATGATCACCGCCACCTGCACCGACGCGGCGTTCTCGATGCGTAGGCGGGGATCCTCCAGGTCGAGATACACCTGCTGGGTGAAGCTGCGCGAGCGGCCGGCCACATCGACGGACTCGGTGCCCGCCGTCGTCACTCTTTCCAGACGGGATTCCGGCCCGCTGATGAGCACCTCGCTTGGACTCGTCCGAACCTCCCGAATCTGGAATCCCTCGGCCGGCTGCCCGATGACTTCCGGGAGGACGCGGACCGTCTTTCTCCGAACCCGCTCGAGCTGGAGACGGATGCGCCTCTGTTCGATCCCCTCGATCTGAGCTCCGCTGGGGACGTTGCGTATGTTGCGCTCGGTAAGCGGAACCACGATCATTCCAGGCTCCGCGGTGCTGAGATCGATAACGGCGGCCAACTCGCGCTCGTCCATGCGCACCGAGCTTGGCCGCGAAATAACCACGTTGACTTCGCGCGGGTAATCGTTGGTGATCTCCAGCTCGTGGGGCATATTGATGAACTCGACCGATACGGACACCGAGCGCTGGACCCTTTGCTGGCCGGCAATCTGGACCCAGAGCAGAAAGGCGAGAACGAGAGAGATCACCTTCAGAGTGAGATTGTCCAGCAAGAGGCGACGAAAAGTGCTCAGGTTCATACCGCCTCGCTCCGTTGTTGCTGCGGCTCGGCGCCGGCCTCCTTGCGCCGCTCCCGGCGCGGTTTCTCGGTAACGTCCCGCAAGTACTTCAGCAACCTGGGGCCATCGAGACTTCGGGTGATCTCCCCCTCGTAGACTGCGGAAATGGTCCCGGTCTCCTCGGAGACAACCACCGCGATGGCGTCGGTCTCCTCGGTGATGCCGATGGCGGCCCGATGGCGCGTCCCCAGTTCCTTGCTGAGGTAGGGATCCAGTGTGAGCGGCAGGAAGCAGGCCGCCGCGCTGATGCGGTCGTCCTGGATGATCACGGAGCCGTCATGCAGGGAGCTGTTGGGATGGAAGATGCTGACCAGCAGATCGTAGGTCAGAAAGGCGTCCAGCTTGATGCCGCTCTCGACATAGTTCTTCAAGCCGATCTCCCGTTCGATAACGATGAGTCCGCCGATTTTCTGCGACGAGAGGGTGGTGGCCGCCAGCACGATCTCGTCGAAGGCGCTCCCTCCGCGATTTTTCGACAGCCTTGTGAAGAACTTGCCCCGTCCCAGGATCGCCAGACCCCTCCGGATCTCCGACTGGAAGATGACGATCAGCGCGAAAACGAAATAGGTGAAGAAGTTGGCCAGCACCCACTCGACCGTCCGCAGTTCCAGAACGCGGGTCACGTAGTAGAACAGCGCCAGGGCCGTGATCCCGAGGGTCATCTGCCAGCCTCGGGTCCCCTTTATGAGCAGAAGAAGATGGTAGATGAGCACCGTCACGAGACCGATCTCGAAGATGTCCCGCAAGCTCAGTCGTGAGAACGCTGCGATCAACTCGCCCATCGATCAGGTCTCAATCTGTTCGGCAAGGATGGCATCGACGACCCGGGCGACCTGCCCGATCTCCTCGACGTCGTGAACGCGGAGAATATGAGCTCCCCGAAAAATGCAGACAGCGGAAGCGGCGGCGGTTCCCAACAGCCGGTCGTGAACCGGCCGATCCAGGATCCTGCCGATGAAGCTTTTCCTCGACGGACCGACGAGAATGGGCAACCTCAGCCCGGCAAGCCCTGTCAGCCGGTTCATGACAACCAGGTTCTCCTCGGCGTTCTTGCCGAAGCCGATCCCGGGGTCCAAGAGTATTCTATCATGGGCTATATCCGCTGAAGCGGCTTTGTCTACAGCGACTTGCAGGTCCCGGCAGACTTCGCCGACGATATCGGAACTGGAGGGCAGGCGGTGCATGGTGGCCGGAGATCCCCGCATCTGCATCAGGACCACTCCGGCCTCGAAACCCGCCACGACCTCCGCCATCCGCTCGTCGAACCGAAGGGCGCTGATGTCGTTTACGATGTCGGCGCCAAGCCCAAGGGCTTCCTCGGCGACCCCCGCCTTGTAGGTATCCACCGAAAGCGGCACCCCGGTTTCCGGGCGGAGATTCGCCAGAACCGGGAGAATTCGATCCAGTTCCTCCCGCTCTGAAACGGGACGGGCCCCCGGCCGTGTGGATTCAGCGCCCAGGTCCAGCATGTCGGCGCCCGCCGCGACAAGCTCCAGTCCATGCTCGACAGCCATCTCGGGCGACAGAAAGCGGCCCCCGTCGGAGAAGGAATCGGGCGTAATGTTGACGACGGCCATCAGCCGAGTCCGCGGACCCAGCTCCAGAACTTTGTCCCGCGCGCGAAAAAGGTACCTTGCCCGCGCCATCAACAAGCCGTTTCATCCATCGCCGACACGGGAGTCGGGGCTCTCCGGAAAAAGTCGACCGCCGCCGGAAAATCAGGCGGGCGCCGGGCCCTCGTTGGGATTGACCAGGGGAGGGATCGTCTCTTCCTTGGCGGGGCGCTTCCGTTCCCGCGGCGCGGGCACAACTTCCCCACTGGGAACCCCTTCCCGAATTCGCTCGCCGCGCATGATCCCGTCGATCTCACGCCCGTCGAGGGTCTCGTACTCCAGCAGGGCCTCGGCCAGACGGACGAGCTGCTCGCGGTGATTCTCCAGGATCGACTTGGCCCGCTCGTAAGCTCTGAGGACTATCCTCTTGACCTCGTGGTCGATCTTGATGGCTGTGCTTTCGGAATAGTCCTGATGCTGGGCGATCTCCCGTCCAAGAAAGATCTGCTCCTCCTTCTTGCCGAAGGTCAAAGGACCCAACTCCTCACTCATGCCCCACTCGCACACCATCTTGCGGGCCAGGTTCGTGACCCGCTCCAAGTCGTTGGAAGCCCCGGTGGTCATACTGCCGAGGAACATCTCCTCCGCGATCCGGCCCGCCAGCAGAATGGTGACCGAGGCCTCCATGTATTCCCGCGTGTAGTTGTATTTGTCTTCCTCCGGCAACTGCATGGTGACCCCAAGCGCGCGGCCCCGGGGAATGATCGTCACCTTGTGCAGGGGATCCGACTCGGGCAGGAGATAGGCAACGAGAGCGTGCCCCGCCTCGTGATAAGCGGTGTTGCGCTTCTCCTTCTCGTTCATCACCATGGACCGGCGCTCCTTGCCCATGAGCACCTTGTCCTTGGCCTCCTCGAAATCCGCCTGGCTGACCGCCTTCCGATCGTGCCGCGCGGCGATCAGGGCGGCCTCGTTCACCAGGTTGGCCAACTGAGCTCCCGAAAACCCGGGGGTGCCCCGAGCCAGAACACTGACGTCCACGTCCTCCAGCAGGGGGATCTTGCGCGTATGCACCCGCAGAATGCCTTCCCGCCCCTTGATGTCGGGCAGCGAGACGATCACCTGGCGGTCGAAGCGCCCCGGCCTCAACAACGCCGGATCCAGGACATCCGGACGGTTCGTGGCGGCGATCAGAATCACGCCCTCGTTCGACTCGAAGCCGTCCATCTCGACCAGAAGCTGGTTCAGCGTCTGCTCCCGCTCGTCGTGGCCTCCGCCGAGACCGGCACCGCGGTGGCGTCCCACCGCGTCGATCTCATCGATGAAGATGATGCAGGGAGCGTTCTTCTTTCCCTGCTCGAACAGATCGCGGACACGGCTGGCGCCGACACC
>CAYRCA010000069.1:0-6829 GCA_964422565.1 uncultured Acidobacteriota bacterium
TCACATCCGGGAGTGTTACCCCCAACTTGGGTCGAGACGTAGAACGTCTTGTGACAAACAGGTGGGAGGGAACCTGTTGGCGGAATCCAGTTGGGGTTCCATCGACGGGGGATCACTCCATGTGCGGTCTTTTGCTGCGATCGAAGGGAGTTCCTGGCGATTTCGGCGGCGGCCGCCGCCGAGGAAGTGGGCCGCATCACGGGGGAGCTGAAGACTTTCGTGGTGCCCCGCAGAACAGTCCCCGCTTACTCGGGCATCAGGTCTCCCTGCCGAACGTCGGGCCAGGGCTTGCCCGTCCTTTGCATCCAACGCTCCCGGCCGATCATGTCCAGGAACGGCAACGCCGCCCTCGCGACCTCCTCGGCCCGCTCCCGAGGAACGACGACGACTCCATCGCCGTCGGCCACGACCACGTCGCCCGGTCGAACGAGGACACCGCCGAGATTGATCGGCCGGTTGACCGATTCCAGTTCGTTGCGCCCCGGACGAAGCCCGCGGGCGAGCCTCCCGAAATAAGCCGGCACCTTCTGATGGATAATCTCGTCGCTGTCCGCCAACCCTCCGCTCGTGACGACGCCGACCATCCCGCGGCGCTTCCACCCCATGATGTTGTTCGACCCGATGGTGCGGGACTCCCCGTCCTCCGCGCCGTCGATAACAAGAACGGCCCCGGGAAACAGCATCTCTTGAAAGGCCTCGCCGGTGATGTCTCGATACCATCGTCCGATGGCGGCGCGGTCCATCCGGGGCTCCCTCCGGTTCGTCGGGACGTACCGCGCGGTCACGGCGATCCCCACGATCCGATGGGTGAAATCCTCGGTGTCCTTCCAGAGAGGCAAGATCTCGTTACTCACGATACCGACGTCCTGCAGTCCCACAACGTCCATGCCGTCGGAGACATCGGCCACCCGCAGGTCTTGGTACATCTCCAGAATCCGCTCGTTTTCCTCTTGCGAATAGTCCTTGAACGGAATGAACAGCTTGACCTTGTCCGGAATATTCGTCTCCTCCACATGCTGTGCCGCCGCCGACACCGAAAGGTACGCGACGATTACACAGAAGGTTGGCAATAGCACCAGGGGTTTCATGTTCTTTTCCTCCTCCAGAACGGGCCTGTTCTCCCATGGGTTCGGCCTTGCGGCAACTCTCGCATAGCCTGAGGTCGCTGTCATCCCCAACCCTGACCGACACCTCCCCCACACGATTTTCGCAGGACTCCCGGAAACATTCTCCAACGCTTGGCCGGAGAAACCAGGCGCGGGACACCTCGAGATCGGGAATTCAGCCGGCGGGTTCGTCGAATCGAGGCCTGAAACAGAAGTCCGAAGCCGGGTCCGTCCCCATCCGGACCCCGGCGCCCAAAATTTCTACGGCGAATTCACCACGATACTTGTCTCGCCGTCGGCCTGGTAAGGAAGACTCGCATGCCCAACGTCCAAAACCGTAAACGTCACACTGCCTGCCGAGACTCCAATGTTGGAACTCGTAATGCTGCACGTTCCGGTGTCACCGGTCGTGCACTCGACGTTTCGGGAGGAGCCTTCGCTCCAACGTCCGATCACCGACGCGCCGGGAACCACCCCGTCCAGGTTGTTCACAACCAGGATCTCCACCGTGGCTCTCCAGTGATTGCGGTTCCGGACCGCGCTGGTTCCCGTCAAGCCTCCGACGCGGATGTACTCGGGCGTCGGATCCGGCTCCGGATCAGGCTCCGGTTCGGGCTCCGGTTCGGGATCGTCTACACTCACGATTACCGTCACCGGGTCGACGGTGGCGACGCTGCCGCCGGAATCGGTGGCCCGCGCGTCGATCCGGACGGAGGCTCCGTCGCCAAAAGGTTCACTGTCCCACCCCAACATGTAGCGTTCGGAGGAGGGGTCGAAGACGGCTGGCTGCCAGGGCCCTCCGGCAACCGAGACTTCAACAACGAGGGTTCCCCAGGCATCCTCCTCGTCGGTGGCCACCACTTCGACGGTGACCCATCCGGTCACGGTGCTTCCGTCCGCCGGGTGAACGATACTCACGGCGGGCGGATTGTCCACGGGTTCCGGGTCGGGTTCGGGGTCCGGCTCGGGGACGAAATCCGCCAGAGGACCAGTGGACAGTTCCAAAGCGAAGACACCGCCCTTGCCGTTGTTCGGAGAGCCCGAATAGGGCCACACCTCGATGGTGTACCAGCCGGGACCGGTCGGCATGGCGCGCAGGGTCTCCTGACGGCCGACGCCCGCGCATTCACCGTAAGCCGGGCATTCGCTGGTGGACAGGATGTTCCCCGCCGGATCCCTCAATCGCGCGTCCAGATCGGGAGACCACTCCCAGGCCCAACAGAAACCCAGAAAGAAGAGGGAGCAGGACACCCGTCCCTCGATGGTAACCGTCGCTCCAATGGGGACGTCGAGGGTGTCGCCATCGACGTAAAAACTGTGGTTCCAGAAGCCGTTGTCGCCCACGCTTCCGAGAACGCGTTGCGAGGTGGGGAAGGGGGTCGGCTCGGCGCCCACCAGCTCCGCGGCGCCCGCCACAAGCTCGGCCACGTCGAGCAGCCCGGAACCCCAGTCGGTATCCTTGTCTTCCGGGCCGCGATCCTGAGCCGTCTCCTCCAGCAGGAACTTGGCCTGTAAAGCTGTCAACCAGGGGTTCGCGTCCAGAGCCAGCGCCAGAGCCCCGGCGACGAACGGCGTCGCCATCGAGGTTCCGCTGTACGTGACATAGCCGTTGACGGTTCCGGCGCGGGCGGAACGGATCGTGGCGCCCGGGGCGACGATGTCCGGCTTGACGCGGCCGTCCAACGTCGGGCCTCGACTCGAAAAAGCCATCAGGTAAACGCCCATGGAATGGCGGTCGGTGCCGACCGGCGCCGACCATTCCGCTACCGCCCCAACGGTGACGGCGTGCTCGGCGGCGCCGGGCGAACCGACCGATTCGGGTCCGTCCCCGGAATTGCCGGCGGCAACCACGACAATCTTCTCTTCTTTCAAGACCGCCGCGTTGACCGCCTGGCTCAGGGCGTCCCCGCCGTCCGATCCTCCCGCCGTTCCGAGCCTCATGTTGATGATGTGGACCTCGGGCATTCCGGCGCACCACTCCACGCCGGCGATCACCTGACTCAGGGAACCGGACCCGGACGAACTCAAAACCTTGGCGGCATAAATATCCGCCTCCGGCGCGACGCCTCGAAAGATTCCGGCATTGGAACCTCCCGTCCCTCCCCCGGCGGCGATGGCGGCCACGTGGGTCCCGTGGCCGTTGTCGTCGTAGGCCAGGGACTGTCCGTTGACGGCGTCGAAGAAGTAAAGGGTCTTGCCGCTGAATTGCTCGTGGTTCCGGTCCACTCCGGTGTCGACCACGCAGATCACGGTGCCCGTTCCATCCACTCCGAACTGGCTCCAGGCCGCTTCGACTCCGAAATCCCTGCGGGCCGCGTCCATCTGGGTGGTCACCTGCACGTCCTCCTCTATCC
Source organism: uncultured Acidobacteriota bacterium (assembly GCA_964422565.1). Classification (GTDB taxonomy): domain Bacteria; phylum Acidobacteriota; class UBA6911; order RPQK01; family JAPXNP01; genus CAYRCA01. The sequence goes on from CAYRCA010000069.1 coordinate 3,461, forward strand.
GGAGGATTCCGGGAACCCGAGACAATCCAAGAATCTGCGCCCCACTCATGGTCGCGGCGAAACCATTGATCAACTGAAACTCCCGCCTGAGCTCGAACACTCCCACCGCCTGCTGGGCGCGGGCCAGGCCGCCGGGCGGGCGAAAGGTGACCACCACGTCGAATCTTTCGCCGGGAGGCGCTGCCTCCAACCGCGCCTCAAGGAAATCGGAGATCCCGCTTTCATTACGATCGGCCAGAATCTCGGGAATCTCGGAGGCCGGCGGTGCGACCCCTTGCGCACTTGCCGCCTCGGTTGACCAAACGAGCAGAACGGCAAGCAGGATCGCCACCGTTCCCGAGAAGGGATGCGATTTCCGACTGTCCATGGCGCCCTCCTTTACAGGCAGGCAGGATTCCCTCAGCGCACGCTTAGGCAACTTAATGCGTTCGGGACTCCTGGAAATGCTGAATGGAATGGTCCCAAGCCGGGACAGCCATTCGGTGTGAGAGGAATCACAGCATCTCCTCGAGGATTTGTAAAGAGCCTTGAGAAACCGAGAGGCTGGGGCCGTCGAAGACCTGGGATCGGCGTGTATCGGTTCTGACGGCACGCGTCGGCCAGCGCGGTGGGGCGCCGCCCTGGTGGCGCTGCATGCGCCGAACCGAACCGAGCGCCGGGAGCGAACACATTCTGGGTGGAGATCAGGACCAGGTCTCCGCCGATCCCTTGACGCTCCAAGTGAGGGTCAGGAACGGCCTGATGGTTTCCAACTCGAATCGGTGAATGCCCGGACTAATCCCGCCGGCTTCGCTGGTCGGCGCGAAAGCCGGTCGGCTCCCTGAACTGAACCTTCAGTCCCACCGACTCGTTCAGCCAGGCAAACAACCTGTCGCGCAACTCTTTCGCCAGTTCCTCGTGCGGGGTGCTGCCGATCAGATTGTGCCGCTCGTCCGGGTCGTCGACGAGATCGTAAAGCTCATCGGTGTCCCAAACGCCGTGGTAGAAAATGTACTTGTGCCGGTCGGTTCTCAGGGCGAAGGTAGTGGGGGTATGGGGGAAGTTCCACTCCCAGTAATACTCGTAGAAGATCTCACTCCGCCACGGCACGCGGTCCCCGCGCAGCAGCGGCAGAAACGACCGACCCTCGATGTGGGCCGGCGCCGAAAGCCCCGCGTACTCCAGGATCGTCGGCGCGATGTCCGTATTCTGAACGTTCTCCCTGATCCGGCTCCCCGGCTTGACCAGGCCCGGAGCGTAGGCCAGCATCGGTACCCGCCAGGAGGCCTCGTAGGCGTGACGCTTGTCGATCAGGCCATGCTCCCCGAACATGAAACCGTTGTCTCCCATGTAGATGACCAAAGTGGATTCATCGAGTCCCGCCTCCTCCAGGTAGTCCAGCACCCTGCCGACGCTCTCGTCAAGGCTCAGCAACGCCTCGCAGTAGCGCCTGTAGAAGGTGTCGAAATCCATCTGGCCGTGGTACATGTAGTCCACCCCGTGCCAACTGTCCCGCTGCTCCCGAACCCAACGAGGCTTCCCGCGGTAGTTTTCCTCGGTGTCGTCCATCGTCGCCGGGTAGGCCGGATCGACACTCTCGTAGACGCCGAGATGCCGTTTCGCGGGTTCGAACATCGCGTGCACGTTCTTATGGGACAGGTAAAGGAAGAAAGGCCGGGCACTTCCCGATTGTTCCCTCAGCCACTCGAGGGCGTAGTCGGTCAGGATATCCGCCGTGTAGCCCTCGTGGGCAAGGCGCCCTCCATTGATGTTCAGCACCGGATCGTAGTAAGGGCCCTGCCCCCTGAAGCTGACCCAGTGGTGGAAACCGGGGCGCGGATCGTCGTGTTCGTGGCCCATGTGCCATTTTCCGATGAACGCCGTCCGATATCCCGCTTGCTGTAGATACTCCGGGAAGAACCGGGTCCCTTCGGGCACCGGCTGCTGATTGTCCACCACGCCGTGTCGATGGGCGTACTGCCCGGTCAGAATCGTGGCCCGGCTCGGAGAGCAGAGCGAGGTGGTCACGAAGGCATTGGCGATGTGCACGCCCCCGCTGGCCATCCGGTCCATGTGCGGTGTTTCGAGGAACGCCGGCGCGTTGGGATGGAAGCCCATGAAATCGTAGCGATGATCGTCGCTGAGGATGAAGACCACGTTTCGCGGGGCATCTTGCGTTTCCGATGGAACCCCCGCCTCCCCGGCCTTGAGGAGCAGGCAGAGGGCGCCCGCCATGGCCAGGACCAGAACGCCACGTTTGCGAAACACCGCCGCCGCATGGCGGAGTGCGGAATCCACGTCGCCATCATAATGTGTCGCCATCGGTCAATCCCCCGGAAAACTCGAAGGCGCCGGGTGAACCGACCGGCGTCGAGACGGCAGACCCGGTCTCGTCAAGCGCCCCAATCCCCTCTATTGAGCTCTGGCCTCTCCCCGCGAACGAGGTAGACCTTCCGAGTCCCGCCCGTCCCGATCATCGGTCTTCTTTCGACCGGGGTCCGCCCTCTCCTGGACGTACTGCTGGAACTCCCGCGCAGCGGACGCCACATCGAGGTGCCGACTGCCGCGGATGTAATCCTCCTGGTCGGCGTAGATGAACAGGCAGCTGCCGTCTCGAATCTCGTCGATGATCCTCCTGGCCAGCCCAGTGGGCAAAGCGGGGCAGCCCCAGCTCAAGCCCAGCCTCCCGTGACGCCGGAGAAAGCTGTGAGAAACGTAGTTCGCGCCGTGAATTACGATGTGCCGGGTCTCGGCGTTGTGATTGAAGCCGGGGTCGAGGCCCCTGAGCCTCAGCGAGTAGCCGTGACGGCCGACGTAGGTCGACAATGTGGCGAAGAATCCGAGGCTGCTCTTCAACGAGTTCACCTGGTTGGAGAAATCGTGGGGCGGGTCTACGCCGCTGTTGACGGCGTGGGCCACGAGGGTCTTGAAGAGCACCCGCCGGGCCTGGAGGTCGATGACGAAGAACCGTTCCGCCGTCGACGGCTTGCCGTAATCGATGATGGTGAGCGGGGAGGAACGGGCAATCTCACCCGATCGGCGAAGGTTGTAGAAGCCGACCAGGGCGTGCTGGAAGACCTCGAGGTCAAGGGCGCCGGACAATTCAAGATCGTTGTAGAGGGCGTGGATGCCATCGAGGAACCGTTGCCGCAGGCCACGCTCATCCAGGGATTCCTCCAGTGGAGCTCCCAGGCCCGAACCACTCAATATCAGGAACGCCAACAAGGTGGCCCCGTGTCTTCGTCCCCCACGTCCGTCTTCCACTCCCCCCTCCCCGTCGACCCGATCCTTCCCCTGGAAGGAAACTCCGCGTCGTCCTCGATCGATGCGGTCAGCCGAAGCCGAGACTACCGGAAACAGAACGCTCCGTCCAGTCCGGCAACTTTATCC
>CAYRCA010000069.1:6929-13312 GCA_964422565.1 uncultured Acidobacteriota bacterium
TTATCCACGAAGGGCCGCCAAGGTCCGAACCCGGGGGCCGGCGCGGCGAGGGCTCAAGTTGCTTCGAGGGCGTCGAGGAGCACGTGGCTGACGTTGTGAAGTCGGTCGCCCAACTCGGCAAGCTCCTCCAGGGAATCCGCCGATTCGACGGCCCGCAGGATCTTTTCGAGCTCAGCCGCGCCGTCCAGGGTATCGAGTCCGTTGTTCCGCATGGTGGTCAGGACGTGGCCGACGCGATCGGCGAGCCGCCCGCGGAGGAAGCGAAGGGAGTCGGCCCGGAGAACGCCCGCCTCGAGGGTGGGCTGAAATTCGTGGAAGGCCGTGCAAGCCTTTTGCAGGTAGAGCAGCACCATGCCCCTGAGGGGATCGCCGGCGGCAAGAATGCGCACCCACTGAAACTCCTCGGTGCGCCAGTGCTCGTCCTGAATCGTGGTTCTGTATTCGACCTCGCGTGTATCCATGGTCGCTACCTCCCGATCCGGCGGCCGACCGACGGCCGCCAAGGAATCCCTAATAGGCTCCAGTCTCCCGGGATTCGCCGCCTTGGACGGGGCCATCCGGGTTGATCGCCTGGGGCGGCGCCCCGGGCGGCGAACACCCGCCACCGCCGGCGTCCATCTCGGCCACCCCATCTTCAATTCTTTCCCCTACCTCAGCACGCCTACCCGCCCGCCGTCAACTCCCCCTGAGACTCCCGGACGAGATGTTCGACGGCCTTCGATGCTGACCGAAAGTCGCCGGCGCGCCTCTCTCCCATGACTCGCCGGGGCTCACGGGGGAGGTGAATCCTACACGCGCAACGACGGTTCGAGCCTGGTTTGCCCTGTATACCCCGCCGGGAACGGAAATCCACGCGTGGGATCCGCTTCCCTACGTTCCCGGGACCGGCAGCGACTTCGCGGATACGAGGTTCTTCAGTTCCCGAACGCCGGCCGCGGCCGCGTCCGCCAGCAACGACACGTCGCTGCTGTATGCGACGAAGCGCATTCCCTTTTCGATCCACGATCCGAGAGGTGCCACATCGAAAGCGAGAATGCCTCCCGCCTTGCCGTGTTTGCGACACGCCTCAAGCATCGCCTCAATCGCCGCCATCTCGCGCGGATGCTGAAGCTGTCCGGGAATTCCGAGTGCCACCGATAGGTCGAACGGCCCAGCGAAGAGACAGTCGATTCCCTCCACGGCGGCAATCCGCTCGGCATTCTCGATCGCCTCCGGGGTTTCGGCTTGGACGGCGAGGAGGGTGTCCTCGTTGGCCCGCGCCAGATACTCCGCGGCGTCGACCTCGGCATAGAGACTGTGGGCGCGCCGCAGCGCGGCGCCGCGTCTGCCCTCCGGCGGATACTTGGCGTGTCGGACAATTTCTCGCGCCTGTTCGGGCGTGTCGACCTGCGGCACCAGGAGACCCGCGGCTCCGGAATCGAGTGGTTTCAGGATCGCCTCGCGCCGGATCTCCGGCACCCTCACGATCACCGCGATCCCGCCACCGCGGGCGGCGGCGATGATGCTGGAGACCGCCTCCGACGAGTAGGTTCCGTGTTCATTGTCGACGATGAGGAACTCAAATCCGGCTTGGGCCAGCAGGTAGGCGATGTTCGGGTTGCGCACTTCCGAGATCATCGTCCCCAGTACCAACTCACCCGCCCTCAGTCGCCGTTTGATTGACCGCATCTTCTTCACCTTCCCGCCTTCCGGGGCGCGCCGCCCGGGATCGAGCCGTCGCGACCGAACCAACGATTCGCCGCATCGTAGCACAGTTCAGGTGAACGCGACCCGACCCCCCCGGAGGCAAAAAAGAGCCGGCCATTGCAGGCGTGTCGTGGTACCTTAGGTCAATCACCTTTGCCGCCGAAAGGGGGCCGTCATGTTTGGAAGAACTCTTGCCGCGATTTCCGTCATTTGCATCCTGGCGACGAGTGGAGTGGCGCAGGACCAGGAGAAGCCGAAGGAACCGGAGCGTCCCCAGCCCGAATCTCCCCAGCCCCAACCGCGTCAACAGCCAAGCCGCACACAGCAACCCCTCTACCTGACCGGCTCGGTCGTCATGGAGGACGGCTCGCAACCGGAGGTGACGATGCGAGTGGAACTGGTTTGTTCGGGACGGGTTCGCCAGCAGGCCCACGTGATGACCAACGGTGGGTTCAGCTTGATGGCTGGAGATCAGAACCCTTCGGCCCGGTTTTCGGACGCCACCGTGGGAGCCGACCTGACCCGTGTGCGGCGGAGAGGGCGGGCGCAGATCGACATCGTGGCGCCGGGGACCGAGCGCGTCGATCTTCGCGACTGTGAGGTGCGCCTGTCTCCGAGTCCGGAGTATACGGCCAACACCATCCAGTTGACTGATCGAGGAGTTCTGGACAATCCGGACGTGGGGACACTCTACATTCATCGCGTGGACGACGGGCCGGGAAGGACCGTCAGCGCCACGACGCTGGCGGCGCCCAGAAGGGCCCGAAGGGCGTTCGAGAATGCTTTGAGGGACTTGGGCGGGAAGAACGTCGACAAGGCCAAGGTGATCGGGGAACTCGAGGAGGCGGTCGCGGAGTACGAGCAATTCTCCGCCGCCTGGAGCCTTCTCGGCGATGTTCGGTTGGCCTCCGGCGACTGGGAGGGGGCGCGCGACGCTTTTGAAAGATCGATCGCCGGCGATCCCCATTTCGTCCGTCCCTATCTGGCGCTCGCGGAAATGGCGTTCGAGCGGGAGGACTGGGCGGAGGTCACGGTTTGGACGCGGGAGGCTCTGGACTTGAACCGCACCCTGCATCAGGGCCACTACCTTCACGGCTTGGCGAGCTTCTATCAGGACCGTTTCGACGAGGCCCAAGGGTCTTTCCTGTACCTGCGGAAGAGGGGTCTTGTCGACCGGTATCCGGCGGCGCTGCTGTTCCTGGGCATCATTCACGCCGGGCAGGGGAACATCCCCGCCGCGGCCGAGGAGATGCAAGGATATCTGGAACTCATGCCCGCCGATCGGGTGCCTCCGGAGCAGCGCGAAGGGATCGAAAGGCAGATCGCCGAGTGGCGGCGCGAAGGTTTGTTGGAGCCGTCCGTCGTCGGACCTTGAAGTCTCCCGCGACCGGCCGGTACTCCCTCGGGTTCCACCCCTCATCGCCGTAGTCCCTGTTCCGCCGCGGCCTCGAAACCAAGGCGCAAGGCGAACCGGCGTCGGCATTGTGACCCGTTCCCTTTCTTTCAACCAAACCCCGACAGGTTCGGGCCCATCGCCCGGCCTTTGCGATCCGAAGGTCCTCGGCGAACCCACGCTTCAGCCACGCGTCACGCTTCCGCGGGGGAACCTTTGTCGGGGTGATATGGATAATCGGAAGGCAAGGAGTGACCCATGGCAAGTCGATCCAAGAGGACGTCCAGCCGAAGGCGCCGCAAACCTCGAAACAGTCGCAAGCCTCAACGGGGTGGCCGGGGAGGACTCCCCATGCTGGTCGACAACGGTCCCATTCTGGAGGAGGACCGTCGATGCTACGAAGAGCTCCGGCGGAGTATGGAAGCCTTGGAGCGCCGGCTGGAAGCGTTCGACCTCGAGGACGTTCCCGCCTTCGACCGGTGGGTGGGCCTCCACTTCGGACCGAAACTGAACGCGCTACGCGATCTCGAGCTGAAGATCCACGAGAAGGAGGTCTTCCTTTCGCGATGTCGCCTGGTTCAACGGGAGCGCGGGCTCTCGCCGACAGCGGCCTACGCCTGGGTGACGGCCGAGGCCGAGGCGGGTGTCACTCCCGGCAATCCCGAGCCCCCTCGATCCGCCGGGGATGGCGGGTTCGACGGACGCGATCCGGACGGGGCCGGGACCGACTCGGAGGACGACTTCTTCGAATTCCTGGGCTTCCTGGGCATCCTGGGTGTGGAAGGCTCCCCGCGCGTCGAGACCGACCGACGGGAGCAAAGGGTGAAGAAGCTTTATCGGGAGATCGCCCTACGGCTCCACCCCGACCGCTCGATCGAGCTGCGGGGACAGCGACGCGACCTGTGGGAGAAGGCGCGCGAGGCCTATGTCGACCAGGATGAGTTCCAGCTGGAGATCGTGCTCTCCCGCATCGAGGCCATGGACGGCTCGGTCCCCTCCAGAAACGGCTTAGCCTGGTACGGAGAGATGATCGAGGGGTGTCGTTTCAGGCTCGGAATATTGGCCGACGCAATCTCTGCGGTCTCCGAGCATCCCGCTTGGGGATTCACCAGGAGGAAGCCGGCCTCCCTGAAGAGGTTGGCCCGGCGAATCGGGAGGGAACTGGACGAAGAGGAGCGCGATTTCCGGGGGCGGCTCGACCAGTTGGAGTGGCGGCTGGAGGCTCTGGAACGACGGCTGCGCAAGGCGGAAGCGCGGAAGGTAAAGCCTCGGCCTCGGCCGACGGCCATGCCGGATCCCCGCCAGGCGGTCTTCAGTTTCAGCGCCGTATGAGCCGGAACGCGCGTGGGGGAGGGGGTCCGCGCCGCGCGCCTCCAGGCCTCTAGGTGCCGTTGTGCCCGGGGTCCAAGCCCCTATGATAAAGTTCTTAGCCGCCATGCTCCCGAATTGGACGCTGCCGAGCGGCTCCTTTTCCGCAATGTTCCTCGCCGTTTCTTCCCACGCGGAGGCCCAAGGTTCCGCCGGGAGATTGTTCGCCGACGGAGACGGCATTCGGCTCGAAATGAGAATCAACCTCCCAGGAGTCTCTCAGTGTGCAAGAGCATCCGGTTTCATGTCGCGCAGTTGGTTTTCTGGGGAATGATCGCATCCGCGTCGGGCCAGCCGGCTCCCGACCCGGTATGGGCAGGCAGCGCAGGAGCCGGCTTGGCTCTGACCGGGGGGAACTCCGACACCTCCAACTACAGTTTCAGTTTTGACCTGACGCGGGATCCGGGGACGCGGAATCTCATGAAGTTCATGGGTGTCTACCTCAGGGGATCGCAGGACGATCAGACGACGGTGGATCGCCTTCGTTTGGGATTTCGGAACGACTATACCCTGGATGACCGGGTGTTTGTCTTCGGAGAGTTCTCCTACTTGAGGGACCCTTTCAAGGCGATCGACTACTTGATGAATCCGGTGGGAGGCGTCGGCTACCGGATCAAAGCGACGGATCGCGTGGCGTTGGCGGTCAACGGCGGTCTCGGCGTGGTGTGGGAGAAGAACCCCGGTCTAGACGTGGACGGGAGCGGGACGGTGAACGCGGGGCAGGACCTTTCCTTCAAGCTGTCGGAATTCGCCACGATTACGCAGGTTCTATCGGCGCTGTGGAAGATGGACGATTTCGAGGACGCCTTCTATCGTTTCAGCGTGGGCTTGGCCACAAGCTTGACCCACCGGTCCGAGCTGAAGATCGATTTCATCAACGACTTCAAGAATCTTCCCCCCAGCCCGGAGATTAAGAAGAGCGACTACACCTTCATCACGAGCCTGGTTTTCAAGTTCTGAAGGGCGTCGTCGCTCCGGAAAGCCAGCCCGGCGTCGGCGGTTTGAGGCTCGGCAGCCAAAGCTGGCGAGAATCCGATTTTTTCGTGGAGTGCTTCGAGGCCGGGATCTGGTTATTCCGGAGGACGCGACAGGAACGGCCGCAGGGGCGCCCACGCCTATCCGGGGGACATCAGGCCCGGCGAACCCCGCCACCGGAGCCTTAGATCTCGGCGGTCAATTCCAGGAAGCGCCGATACGGAATCGCACTCCAGCTTTCCGCGTGGAAGGCTCCGTTCTTGAGGCTGATCATCGAGACTTTCGCGGCCGCCTCCTCGTCGGGAGCCTCGTAGATGTCGAGGAAGTCGTACGGACCGAGCAAGGCGTAATGGGCAAGGAACTTCACTTCCGGGCACTTCCGGCGTACCTCGTCGAGCCAGACTCGACCCTGCTCTTCCCGGTCCTCCACCTTGCGCGACACCTCCGGGGCCAACTTCGTCATCAGGACAAACGTTTTCATGGTCCTCTCCCTGTTCTCCTCCAGTCTACTCTCGTTCGGCTGGACATCGAAACATCGGTCCGGAAGACAGGCATCCCTGCCTGTCGCCGCGGGGTTCGACGGGATCACGGAACGGCAAAAGAGCCGCGTCGAGACCCGCCGGGGACGGGCTGGAAGCCGGTAGCGAAGAAGCGGGGTAACGCCCGTGGAGCGAAGGGGCCCGGGGAGGTGGAAGAAAGGAATGTCGCACCTTGGGGGAACCGAGACCGTCGGCAGTTCGGGAAACGGCTAAAATAGGGCGGAGAAGCCCGCATCCGGGATCGCTGGAAGCGGGTGAACCCTGGGGTGTGGACGGACCGGATGTTGACGGCCCTGGAAGCCGGGGCGAAAGGAGGACGCTGGTACAACCTGCCGGCCGAATGCCTACTTTACGGCCCTGGGTCTGTTCACCATGGTTGAGGCCCATCGTGCCGTCTGTCAATCCTCTCGGGGGTGAACCAC
>CAYRCA010000070.1:0-13204 GCA_964422565.1 uncultured Acidobacteriota bacterium
AGCAATGTGTGTCGGGCCGGTATCACCGCCCACCACCAGATCGACCTTGGCCCGCCGGCAGAAGTCGAACAGCTCGACGCACCCCTTCCCCACCTCGACCCGGCCCATGTAGAGAAGAAACCCCTCGTCCTCGCCGCCGCCGTCGCACACCTCCACACCGACGCCCGCCACGACCGAAGGGATTTGGCGGTTGTCGAACAGCCTGTGCACCAGGTCCCTCTCGGTTTCCGTCAGGAAAATAAAACATCGAGGCAGGTGGAACAGCTGCCGGTAAATCCCGAACCGAATCGCCGGTTCGTCATGGGCCGTGGGGATCAGAATCGACCTGTTCGCCACCCGGGGCAAACCCCGCACGGTCGGGTAGTAAAGGTAGGTGAAGAATAGAAAGACGTCGAACCGGTCCCGATTCCGAGCGATGTGCTCCACCAGGTCCGGAGCGTAGGGCCCCTGAAGGCGCAGCCAGAATCGCTCGAGCCATTGGGGCGTTCCGAGATGTCGACGCAGAGCGAAGAGCAGGCCGGAGACCTTGCCGAAGAGCCACCAGTTTCTCTCCCCCAGGACCTCGAATCGACGGATGGTCAATCCCTCCGCCTCCTCCACGCCGGGGGGAAAATGGTTCTCCCAACTCCGGTAGTCTCGGGCGCAGGTGGTGAGAATCTCGACCTTGTGGTCCTCCGCAAGCCACCGGGCCACCTGACGGGCGAACCGCTCGGCGCCTCCGATCACTCCCTCGCCGCATCGCTGAACCACAATCGCGATGTTGAGGCTCCCCGTCGACGGAGACGAAGGCCCGGGCGACGCTTCGCCCGTCGCCTGCGGTCTTCTCAGGAATTGAAAAGCCGCCAATCCGTAGCCGGCACACAGCACCGCCTCCGACAACAAGAGGGCCGCGGCGGCGCCCAGGCTCTCGATTCTGGGGATCAAGACCAGGTTGGCAGCCAGGTTGACGGCCAGACCGACGCCGGTCACCCAGGGCAGCCGCGCCACCAGCTCGTGCTGGCTGAGAAGAACATGGCTGAAGGCCATGCCCAGAAACACGGGGACAATCGTCCACGCCAACAGCTGAAGCAGGACCACGGAGTCCGAGTACTCCGACCCGAAAAGCAGCAGCACCAGGGGACGCGCCAGAAGGGCGAAGGCCACGGCCAGCGGGATGGAGAGCACCGCCATGAGCGCCAGCGAGCTTCGAAACAGCCTTCTCACCGGCCGGGGCCGTCCCTGGTGGGCCGCCATAGCCGGCAGGAGGGCGCTGAAAACCCCGACCGGCACGTTGCCCATGGCCTGGGGAAACCGCAAGGCCGCGGAGTACAGGCCGGCCGCGGCCGGTCCCGTCATCACCGTCAGCAAACTGATCCCGATCCGGCTGGAAACCGATTGAAAGAGGGTCGCCAGTCCCACGGGAAAGGATTCCCTGACGAAACGCTTCCAGGTTCGATCGAGCCCCAGCCGGAAAGGATGGATCTGGCGCCGGAAGAGCCCCAGATTGAGGAAAAACGAAGCGGCGGAGGCCAGACAGTAGGCCCAGGCCAGCGCTACCAGTCGGCCACCGCCGGCCAGAGCCAGAAGGCCCCACAGAGCCTGCAACACGAAGATGGAAACGATGTTCAGGCTGGCCAAATAGAGCTTTCCATGGGCTTGAAAGACGACGTTGATCCCCATGCCCATGCTTTGGAAGACCATTCCCACTCCGAAAACCATCAGGCACACCCGAGTCTCCCGACTTTCCTCGACCAAAAGGGCCAAGAGCAAAACCAGGGCGAACAGAATCGCCGTCACGGAGAGCTTCAAACCGAGAAACAGTCTCGAGATACGGGGAGAGTCCTGGGACGACCGCCCGGAGAGAAACCGGATCGCCGTATTATGCAGACCCAAGTCCCCGCCCATAAGAAGGATCTGCACGATGCTCCAGGCGAAGGAGAAGCGTCCGAAGTCCTCGGGACCGAGCACGCGGGCCACGACGATCAGGTAAAGGGTCTGCACAATCAGAATGGCTCCGAGAGCCATCATCTGAGAGGCGGCGTTGAGAGCGATCATGGCGGCGACTCAGCTGATGTGGGCGAACGACGACGAGCGAATCGACGGCCACAGATCATGGCCCAATACGGCCGGACGCACAACCCCCCGGTTGGGGAGGTGTCGCCGGCACGGGAGGCTGGGGGGTAGGACTTAGGAGCGAGTGAGGAGTGAGCGCCCCACCCCCGCCGGGGGGAGGTTCGGAGACGGAAACTCCGGTTCCCCGGGGGAGAGTTACTGGAGAGTGGCCATGGGAAGTCGCGGCGGTTTCGGGTTTCGAGTGACGGGGTGTCGGGTCATGATCTTGGCGGGCGGGTGGCCGTGAGCGAGGCACCCGCCGCCCGCCAGCTACCGCCTGCCGGCCGCTGATTTCGACAGAAAGGGATGCCTGTCTTCCCGCCTGCCGGACTGGTATCATTCCGTCGTGCTGCGACGGGCGTCATGGTTTCTGCTCTTCCTGGCAACAGGATCTTTGCTGGCCCTGTTCCTCACCTATCCCTTCGAGCGCCTCTTTTTCGCGCCTCTCGCGCTTCTAATCGGCGCCGTCACTTTCTTCTCGCCGCCCGCCGGCTTGGGCCTCTTTCTTTTGAGCACCCTGACCACGCTTCAAGTCCCAATCCTCCTCGACCTGCCCTTCTTCTCCAGCTCCGAGCCGGGATTTCTGGCCATGACCGCCTCGGTCGCCCTGCGGAATTTGATCCGACCCCGCGGCCTCGAACTCCCCGGCCCCCTGGTGGCGCTCCTTCTCGTGCACGCCGGGGCTGTGCTTGCCTCGTCATTTCTCTTGTGGATCTCCTTCTGGGAACTTCCGGGCGACTGGTACCTGGCATTGACCGGGGACGCCCTGTCGAAGATCTACTTCTGGAGATGGGGCAATCCCTTCAACTTCCTCCGCATGGCCCTCCTCCTGCTGGAGGGGCTGGCGGCTTTGCTGGTGGCCCTCCATGCCTTTCGCTACGACCCGGGGCGCACGCTACGCTACCTGGTCGCCGGGTTCTGCGTTCTGGGGGCGCTACTGGCCGCATACTCGGCGGTCGAACTCCTCATCCGAGGAAAGGAGATCTCATGGTACCCGGGCTTTGGCCCGGTTTTCGCGGACCGAAACGCCTACGCCGCCTTCTGGGTGGTCTTCGCCCCGGTTGCGCTCGCGCTGGGCGTCCAGTCGAGGCGAACGGTCAGGGCGGTGGGCCTCCTGCTTGCCGGAATCTCGTGGCTCTTCTGCACGCTCTCCCTGTCCATTAGTGGGATTGTGGGCATCGCTTTCGCAACCGGGACTTTTCTGGCGCTCCGATACGGGAAGCGGATATCGCGACTCTGGCTTGCGGCGGCCCTCGTCCTCGGGATGGTCGTTCCAACCTCGGCCGCCTGGTTGCTGTCACGAGAGAGCGCCGTTCCAAGGATCCTGCAGGCTCGAGTCGAGGAGCGGATCTCCTTCTGGGCCCCGGCGACAGCCATGGTCGCCGACCACCCCCTGTTGGGAGTCGGACCCGGCGAATTCTACCGGAGGGTACCCGAGTATCGGGCTCGTCTGGCCGATCTGCCCGTTTCCACCTTCGCGCAGGAGAACGTTCACAACTACTACCTTCAGCTGGCGGTGGGCGCTGGTCTGATCGGGGCACTTCCTTTCATTCTGATTGCGGCCTACCTTCTGCGCGCTGGAGGGCTACGCCTTCGGAACCCCCTGCCCGGAGATCTGGAGCCCCAAGAGCCGTCCGAACACCTCCGGAGCCCCCTGGACTGGTTCCAGCTGAGCAGAACCGACTGCCTCGCCCTGCTGCTGGCTGCCCTGGCGGGGCTCCTGGTTCTGTCGATCGCCCAACATCCAATGCTCCGCTTTCCCTTTCAGGCCGCCTACTGGATCTTCGCCGGCCTGATCGCGGGGCTCTCCCTACGCCCGAACCCGGAGCGCCTCGGCCGGACCACGCTTCTGCTGCCGGTGGGCATCGTCTTCGTTGCGTTCGTCTGTCAGTCGCTTTTCTTCCCGCACCCTCGCCTCGACGACTTCCGGTACGGATTCCACCAGTCCGAGGAGGAGGAGGGGGTCCTCCTCACAGAGGGGGTCGCCTTCCTCCGGACCGAGTGGGATCGGGGAATGGTCGCGTTCGAACTCCGCGCCGGTCCGGGGAGCCCGGCGCAGTCCGTGGAAATCCACCTGAACGGCGAGCGGACCCGGCTCGAGGTTCGTGAGAACCAGTGGTCGGCCTACGAGGGAAGCATCGACCGCGCCGGAATAGTGGACCTCGGCATCCGTACCCGCCCCGTCCTGCCCCGAGCCTTTCCCGACAGTTGGGGCGCGGGCGTCCGGGTGAGGGGTCTGCCGGTCCTCGGGGCCGACCCTTGAACCCTTTCTTGATCTCACACGAGGGGACGCATTGAACGGTCAGCAGACGGCAGGGAGCCGGTAGCGGGAGGCGGGGGTGGGCAGCCGGCAACATGGGTAACACCCAACCCCCTCAGCCTCAACCCTTAACACCGCCGTTGCCGGAGACAGGTTGTCGGTTTACCATGCTCCCATGGCTTCAAGAAAAATCGCCGTGGTGACGGGGGCCAGCAAGGGCATCGGCCGGGGGATCGCCCTTCGTCTGGCCGAGGACGGGTTCGACGTCGTGGTGAACTACGCCTCCGATGGGGACGGCGCCGAGGAGACCGCGTCCCAGATCCGGCAGCGTGGGGTCGAGGCACTGGTGGCGCAGGCCGACATCGGTTTCTTGGACCAGGTCAACCGATTGTTCGACAGGATTGTCGACGAGTGGGGCATTCCCGCCGTCTTGGTCAACAACGCCGGGGTACAAACCTGGAAGTCGCTGCTCGACCTGGAGGAGGCGGAGTGGGACCGCACCCTGCGCACCAACCTCAAGGGCGCCTTCCTGTGCACCCAGCGGGGCGCCCGCGAGATGGCGACAAGGGGAGACGGCCGGATCGTGAACATCGGATCCGGCTGTAACAAGGCGCCCTTTCCCAAGCTGGTGGACTACACGGCGAGCAAGGGAGGGCTCGATTTGTTCACCCGGGTGGCGGCGGTCGAGTTGGGGCCCCGCGGCATCACCGTCAACTGCGTGGCCCCGGGGGCCGTCGAGATCGAACGAACCCGCAGGGAAGCCCCTGACTACGCCGCCAACTGGAGTCCCATCACCCCCCTGCGGCGGATCGGATACCCTCGCGATATCGCCGCCGCGGTGGCCTTCCTCGTCTCCCCCGACGCCGCCTTTATCACCGGTCAGACCCTCTACGTCGACGGCGGCCTCTATACCCAGGTGCCCTGGCCGTACGATTAGCCCCAGGGGGGCTGAGTTCCGGGGGCTGGGGGGCTTGGTGGTGGATGAAGGCCGGCGAAGGCGGGCCGTTCTCCCTTCCCGGTTCCACGTGGGTCTGCAGGGCACGATACTCGAAAGCCATGATACGGCACTACGCCGGAAGACACGGGCGCTACAGAAAACGCGGGACCCTCAACCCCAGGTAGATCGCCCGTCGCCGATCAGGACGGCGCGAACCGGAGAGGCTTCCCCGCCCACGATTCTCAAAGGCAGGGCGACCAGGTCATACTCCCCCTCCGGCACCTCGTCCAGCACCAGGTTTTCCAGGATCACCACCCCCGCCTCCGCCAGGATCCGGTGCGCTGGAAGATCCCCGCTGACGAAGGCGTCGACCGATGGGGCGTCCGTCCCCACAAGATGAACCCCTCTTTCGACGAGAAGACGCGCGGCGCCTGGAGAGAAAAAGGTAAACTCGGGCGCGAAACGGCTCCGATCGCGGCCCGGATTCGCCCTGACCAAGACGCGCGGCGGACGGGAGGCGAGTTTCGGCGCCAGCAGTTCGGCGCCGATCGCATCTTTCGCATCGAGATGAATAACCCGGGCGGGTCCGAGACACTTCCATAGCTCCACCTGGTCGATGGTGGGTCCCTCCGGCAGGACGTGGGAGGGTGCGTCCAGATGCGCGCCCGCGTGCAGGGTGAGCGTGATCGCGGCCAAATCGACCGGGTCGCCGCGGCGGCGGTTCAGACTCCGCGTGACGGAAAAGGGGGTATCTCCGGGCCAGACGGCGAGCCCGGAGTGAAGCCGTGGCGAAAGATCGTAAATCCTCATGTCCATCTCTTAAGAAACAAACGGGCACACGGTCGTCGGCAAGCGGCAGCAACCGCTCGCCGCGCTGCTCGTAGCGTAGCACGCCGGATCGACGGTGGCCGGCGACGCGGTCTCCCCACCGGAAGTCGGAATCCTCTATACTCCCCGAACATGTCGGAGGAACTTCTGGTCCGCCACATCGCCGCCACCGTCCACGGTCGGTATCTGGTCAAGGAACCCCGTCGCTCATCCTCCGGCACGCGGTTGATGGTGGGATTCCACGGCTATGCGGAGAACGCGGAGGACCAGATGGCGCGGATGGAACGGGTCGCCGCCGGCGACGTCTGGCTGCTCTGTTCGATCCAGGCCCTTCATCCCTTCTACACGCGTGCCGACGGGCGCATCGTTGCCGGTTGGCTGACCGCTCTCGACCTTCCGACGGCCGTCCACGACAACCTCCAGTACATCGGCTCGGTTCGGGCGGCCCTCAACGACCGCTATTCGATCCGACCGGGAATGGTCTTCTGCGGCTTCTCCCAGGGGGCGACGATGGCGTACCGGGCGGCGGCCGATACGGACGGGGATGTCCACATCATCGCGGCGGCTGGAGGGATTCCTGCCGAGATCGGCGCCGACCGACTCGGTCCCCTAACCGGCGTCCTCATCGCCCGGGGCGGTCGCGACCGCCGGTATAGCGAAGAGGCGATGCTGCGGGATTCCGGACGTCTTCAAGACGCCGGAGTTCGCGTGTCGACGGTAACCTTCCCGGGAATCCACGAGTGGGGAGAGGGGCTCGATCCCTCAGTCCGCGCCTTCCTTGATTCTTTGGACTGACGGTGGAGGTGGGGGGCGGGTGTCTGACTCTGGGTTTTGGGGTTGGGAACCGGGCTTGGGGATGGTGGCGTACCGCCGCCGGCCCGGTTGCCATTTGTCGGCCGGCGTCGGATCATGGGAGACGGCGCGGGTTCGACGAAGAGCCACGGACCGAAACCCAGGCGTCAGGGAGGAGACCAAAATGGTTCGGAAAGCATTGGGACGTCGAGACTTCATCAAGACAGGCGTGGCCGGAGCGGCCGTCGGGTCGCTCGCGAACAGCGCGCGCTCCGCGCCGCGGGCCTCGGCATCGGATCAAGTCACGCTGGGCATCGTCGGCCTGGGACGCCAAGGCATCTACAACATGCGGAAATTCCTCGAGCACCCTCAGTGCCGGGTCCTGGCCGTCTGCGACGTGTACGAGCCGCATTTGGAGAGAGGTCGCGAGGAGGCCGGGGCGGAAGCCTACCGGGATTTCCGTCGCATCCTGGATCGTCAGGACATCGACGTGGTGGTGATCTCGTCGCCCGACCACTGGCACCCCCTCCAGTCGGTCATGGCCTGCCAGGCGGGCAAGGACGTCTACGTCGAGAAGCCAATCTCCGTGGCCGTCGCCGAGGGGAGAAAGATGGTTGAGGCGGCCCGAAAGTACGAGCGCGTGGTGCAGGTGGGAACCCAGCAGAGGTCGGGCCTCCACTTTCAGGGCGCCGTGGAGATCGTGCAGGGGGGAGGTCTGGGCGAGATCACGGCCGTCCGTACCTGGAATTTCGGCAACGCCACCCCCCACGGCATCGGCAACCCGCCCGACTCGGAGCCACCGGAGGGGCTGGACTGGGACCTGTGGCTGGGACCCGCTCCCAAGGTCCCCTTCAACGCCAACCGGTTCGGCGTCTTTCCCGACCGGTGGTCCTCCTTCCGCTGGTTCTGGGATTACGCGGGAGGCATGATGACGGACTGGGGCGTCCATCTGATCGACATCGTCCAGTGGGCCATGCGCGTCGACGCCCCCACGGCTGTCTCCGCCTCCGGCGGCAAGTTCTCCCTGCGGGACAACCGAGAGACGCCCGACACCCTAACCGCTCTGTTCGAGTACCCGGACTTCATCTGCACCTATGAGAATCGGGAGTGCAACAATAGGGCCATCAACGAGAAGGGCTACGGGATCGAGTTCTACGGACCGAGGGCACGCTGTTCGTCGACCGCGGCGGATTCGAGGTGGTTCCTCAGCGGCGTCCGCGCGGCGACCGCTCGGTGCCCCGCATGTACGCCATGCAGTCGGAGAACGTCAACGACAGCAACCACGATCACGTGGGCGACTTCCTGGAATGCCTGAGAACCCGGGGTCGGCCGATTTCGGACATCGAGGTCGGACATCATTCCACCGCCACCTGTCTGCTGGCCAATATCGCCTACCGGACCGAACGGAAGATCCGTTGGGACGCGGATGCCGAGCGGGTTCAAGGAGACCCCGAGGCCGACTCCATGCTGGACATTCCCTACCGAGACCCGTGGAGGCTGGAGGTCTAGCGGCCGCAAGATCATTCGGACAGGGTTGCTCTTGATCCTCCGCGAGCGGGGTGGGGCTCGGAGGTCCTTCGAGGAGAAGGTTCCCACAGGCATTTCCGAGGCGGCACAGGCACGAGGATGAATCCTGAGAATCCTGAGAATCCTGTCTTGAATCTGCGGGAGCGGATCGTCCACTGCCGGCGGTGTCCCCGGCTCGTCCGCTTCAGGGAAGAGGTGGCCCGTGTCAAGAAGCGGGCCTACGCCGACTGGTCCTACTGGGGACGACCGGTTCCCTCCCTGGGCGGGTGCGACGCTCGCCTGCTGGTGGTGGGACTCGCCCCGGGCGCCCACGGCGCAAACCGCACCGGACGCATTTTCACGGGCGACGGCAGCGGCGATCTCCTCTACCGCACACTGTACCGATTCGGCTTCGCCAACCGGCCCCACAGCGTCTCGCGGGACGACGGACTGGAGTTGATCGACGCGTTTATCACCGCAGCCGCCCGCTGCGTGCCGCCGGCGAACCGACCCACGGCGGGAGAGATTGCCGAATGCCGCGGGTTTCTGGTGGAGGAACTGAGGCTCTTGCGGCGGGTTCGGGTCGTCGTTGCCCTGGGTGGAATCGCTTGGGACGCCTACCTTTCGGCCCGGCGTTCGGCCGCAATGGCGGTGCCGGCGCCGAAACCGCGCTTCGGTCACCGGTCGGAGGCGACCCTGGATACGGAAACGCGTCTGATCGGCTGTTACCACCCCCGCCGGCAGAATACGCAGACGGGGCGCCTCACCCCCGAGATGTTCGACGAGGCCTTCGCCCGGGCCCGTGCGCTCCTGCAAGGGGGTGGAGGGGGTTGAGGGGGTTGAGGGTTGCTCCGTAACACTTCACTCGGAACGCCGGCTCGCCATTCGCGCGCCTACTTCAGCTCGACCAGCTCCTCGACATTGACAAATTCCTTGACGGCGGCGTGTTCCGGAATCGGCAGCGGGGCGGGCCCCAGGTCCTGGGGCGCGCGCCAGAAGTCGATCAGAGAGGCTTGGTGAACGCAGGAGATAGTGCAATAGGGAGCGCATCCCTTATGGGTCATGTACTCGCGCCTTATGTCCCCGGTCGTGTAGCGGGCCAGGGGGATCGCCGGATAGCCGCGTTGCTGCGAACAATAGTGCACGAGTCCGTCCTCGCACACGTACAGATAGCGGGCGCCCGCGCGACAACGCCAGTTGTTGCGGCGTCCGGCGGCTAGATTCTCCTGGTAATACTTGGTCAGCCGCGCGTACCCCTTCTTTCCCAACCGGCGCAACGCCCGGAAGATCTCCGCCTCCCGCGCGGCGAGTGGCTTCAGGTGCCCTTCTCCGTCGTGGATGATCCCCACCGTGCAGGTGAATCCCAACTCCACGGCGCGACGGGCAATCGTCAGGGCGTCCTCGGGCCGCCGCACGCCGGAACCGAGCACCGTATTGATGTTGACCTTAAAGTTGGCCTCCTCGGCAAGATACCGGAGCTTCCTGTCCAGTACCTTCAGGCTCTTCATCGACACCTCGTCTGGTTGCACGTTGTCGATGCTGATCTGCAGATGATCCAACCCGGCTTGGTTCAGAGAGTGAATCCGCTTCCGGGAAAGAAGGTAGCCGTTGGTGATCAACCCGGCGATCGTGCCTCGTTCACGACAGCGGGCGATAATTCGGTCCAACTCAGGATGGAGCAAGGGCTCTCCGCCGCTGATCGTGATGATTGCCGTACCCAAGCGGGCCAAGTGATCGACCCGCTCGATCATCGTGCCCGTCGGAAGAGGATCGGAGTGGTCGTCGTACTCGTTGCAGTAGCTACAGGAAAGATTGCATCGGCGGACCGGGATGAGATGGGCCAGCAGAGGATGATCGGTCGACCCCAACCCGCGAGCGATCATGGCCCACTCTCGCGTCCGGAGCGTGAAGCTCTTCCACCGAGTGATCAATTCAGCGCCTCAGAAACCAGCAAACCAACTAATGCTTGACCCCAACAGAGAAGGGGGATATGGAGTACCTCGCCCTGACTGCGGATCATAACAGCAAGGAAACCGTCCAGTCAACGGAGCCGACACGGAGCCGGACGGTTCACGAGCCATTTGCCGCCCTGTCCGACTCGTCCGACCGGCCCAACCCTTCCGACCGGCTTCCCTCCACGATGCTATGATTGGGATTCTTGGAAACCCTGAAACGGAAGAAGGTCATCGCTCATGAGTGAAACGGTTGCCCTCGGACTCGTTCAGATGAGCTGCGGCCCAAGTCCGGAGGACAACTTCGCCAAGGCCGTCGGCCACATCCGGGAGGCGGCGGCCGGGGGGGCTGAAATCATCTGCCTTCAGGAGCTTTTCCGCTCCCGGTACTTCTGCCAGGAGGAGGACATCGCCTTCTTCGACCTGGCGGAACCGATTCCCGGTCCCTCGAGCCTCGCCCTGGGAGAGTTGGCCCGCGAACTCGAGATCGTTATCGTGGCCTCTCTCTTCGAGAGGCGGGCCGAGGGGATCTACCACAACACGGCTGTCGTCCTCGATCGAACGGGGGACCTCGTCGGGCGCTACCGCAAGATGCATATCCCCGACGATCCCCACTACTACGAGAAGTTCTATTTCACACCAGGGGACCTGGGGTTCGTGTCCCACCGAACCGATCGGGCGAACCTGGGCGTTCTGATCTGCTGGGACCAGTGGTTTCCGGAGGCGGCCCGGCTGACTGCCCTGACGGGGGCACAGATCCTCCTCTACCCGACCGCCATCGGCTGGCTGGATGAACAATCCGACGAGACCAACGCGGCTCAGCTGTCCGCCTGGGAGATCGCCCAGCGGGGACACGCGGTGGCCAACGGCGTCTTCGTCGTCGCAGTCAACCGTGTGGGCCGGGAGGAGCACCTGACCTTCTGGGGCCAATCCTTCGTCAGCGATCCCTTCGGCCGTGTCCTGGCCCGCGCGTCGGCGGACCGGGAGGAGATCCTGATCGTCCCCTGCGATCTGGAGTTGGTCGAAAAGACCCGACGGGAGTGGTGTTTCCTGCGGGACCGGCGTATCGACGCCTACTCGGGCCTCTCGTTGCGGTTTATCGACTCGCCCTCCCCCTCCGGCGGACCCAAGTGAGCCCCGATCATCTTAACCCGGATTTCCGCCTACGGTCCGGCTCTGCGGTGGGAGCCCCGTGAGACATGCGGGATAGAAACACCCCCGCCGCCTTGGGATACCGGATGCCGGCCGAATGGCATCCACACGCGGCCACCTGGCTGGCTTGGCCCACCAACGAGCAGACTTGGTCCGCACGGCTGAGACGGGTGCGGGACTCCTATCTGGAGATGATCCGGCTTCTGTCCCGGGAGGAACGGGTTCACCTTCTGGTCGACGACGAGGCGGCCCGGGAGACGGTTCGAAACGAACTGGAAAGGGCGGGGGCGATCCTGGAAAGAGTGAGCCTGGAGGTGATTCCGACCGTCGACGCGTGGATCCGGGATTACGGCCCCAACTTCCTGGTGGCCCGGTCCCCGGGACGGGCCGGATTGGCCTTCAACAACTGGCGCTTTAACGCCTGGGGCGAGAAGTACCCCGACCTGATGCGGGACGACCGGATCCCGGAGCGGATCGCCGAGCGGTTGATGGGGGCCCGCGTCTTCGAGCCCGGGCTGGTCCTGGAGGGTGGATCGATCGATGTCAACGGGGAGGGCCTCTGCCTGACCACCCGCCAGTGTCTACTCAACCCCAACCGGAATCCGCGGTTGTCGGCGCGGGAAATCGATGAGGCGCTCCGCGAGTACCTGGGCGTGCGTCGCGTCGTCTGGCTCGAGGAGGGAATCGCGGGGGACGACACCGACGGTCATATCGATGACATCGCCCGCTTCGTGGACAATGACACGGTGGTTTGCGCGGTGGAGGAAGACCCCGCGGACGTCAATCACGCCCCTCTGGCCGATTGCCTGGCAAGACTCGATCGGATTTCGCAGACCGAGGGTCTGTTCCGCGTCGTGCCCCTCCCGATGCCGGAACCGGCGCTCGACGACGGAGGCCGGCCTCTTCCCGCCAGCTACGCCAACTTCTACATCGCCAACAACCTGGTTCTGGTTCCGGTCTTCGGTCAGGATCGAGACCGCCGGGCGCTGGAGATCCTCGCCCCCCTCTTCCCGGGCCGACGGGTTGTGGGGATCCCGGCCGTCGACTTGGTCTGGGGTCTTGGGGCGGTCCACTGCCTGACACAACAGCAGCCGGCGGTCAGCGGGCAGCATCGAGCAGCGTGCATTGAGCAGTGAGTGGTGATCTGCTGCCTGCTCACTGCCCGTTTCATCCAATCGGGTGCGCTCGGCTCATGGACACTCACTCGCGACCCTCCTCGCCCCCCTGACCTCCTTATCCTTCCGACCCCCTCCCAAAATCACTCCCCCGAATCTTCGGCCGCCATGCGGATTCGATCGCCGGCGTCGGACAGATCCGCCTCCCGAAGCTGGCCTTCCGAGGCTGCAACGATCACCGCCACCGTAGCGTCGCCGGTCACGTTGGTCACGGTTCGAAGCATATCCAGGATGCGATCCACACCGAGAATCAGGGCGATGCCCGCGCTGGGCACCCCCACCGCCTCGAGGATAATGACCAGCATAATGATGCCGGCGGCCGGGACCGCCGCCGTCCCGATGGATGCCAGGACAGCCGTCAGAATGATGGTGAGCTGGGCCGCCAGGGAAAGCTCCATCCCGATGGTCTGCGCGATAAAGACCGCGGCCACCGCCTGATACAAGGCGGTTCCGTCCATGTTGATGGTGGCCCCCAGCGGCAGGACAAAGGAAGTGATCTCCTCGGAGACTC